>CAYVDH010000146.1:0-9198 GCA_964450355.1 uncultured Flavobacteriaceae bacterium | reverse complement strand
TAGGATTTTAGAACTCAAATTTAAACCTTTTTTTCTAATGCGTAATCTGGGATAATTAAAACAATTATAAAACATTATGACGAAATAAAAAATTTGATTTTCTATTTTTAAAGTTTAAACACAAAAAAAGGACTTGCAATTGCAAGTCCTTTTTCATTTTATAGTTGTCAATGAATTATTAACTACATCCGCTGGTAGTTCCACAAGTTAAACAAGTGTAACATGTGCCTGAGCGAACGGTGATGTTACCACAGCTTTTGCAAGCAGGAGCATCTCCCATGCTTGGAACAGATGGTGTATGTTTTTTCACTTTATTCACTACATTGCTGCTAGTTTTATCTGAACTTACTGGCTCAGGAGTAGCAATTTCATTTTGAGCAAAGTTGTAATTAGATTCTAATGGCAATTCATCAACTAATTTTGGTTTGATGTGCACTTGATCATGTCTGTCTAAATATTCAAATCCTAACAATCTGAAGATAAAGTCAACAACAGAGGTGGATGATTTGATGTTAGCATGGCCTTCTACCATTCCACTTGGCTCAAAACGGCTGAAAGTGAATTTGTCATAATATTCTTCTAATGGAACTCCGTATTGCAATCCGATGGACACAGCGATAGCAAAACAGTTCATCAAAGAACGGAAGCTAGCACCTTCTTTGTGCATATCTACAAATATTTCTCCTAATGTTCCATCTTCGTATTCGCCTGTTCTAACAAATACAGTGTTTCCATCAATTTTTGATTTTTGAGTGAAACCTTTGCGTTTGTTTGGCAATACTTTACGAGTAGCAATGTTAGATAATTGTTGTTTGAATGCTGCATTGTTGCTGTTGTTAATGATTAATCTAGCAGCTTCTAATACAATCTCAGGGGTTAAATCTTCTACACGGGTAGTTGCATTTACACCTACTGCTTTTTCTACTACAGTGTTGGTATCGCTAACAGTTTCTGTTGTGTCTTCTTCTGTTTTTTTCTCAGATTTATTAGACAATGGTTGAGATAATTTACATCCATCTCTATAAAGGGCATTGGCTTTTAATCCTAGTTTCCAGCTAAGCTCATAACAAGATTTAATGTCATCTACTGTTGCTTCATTTGGTAAATTGATGGTTTTAGAAATAGCACCTGAGATAAATGGTTGAGCAGCTGCCATCATGCGGATATGTGAATGTGCATGTAAGAATCTGGTTCCTTTGTTACCACATTTATTAGCTGTATCAAATACAGGATAATGCTCTTCTTTTAAGAAAGGAGCGCCTTCTATGGTCATGGTTCCTGTTACATATTCATTAGCAGCTTCAATTTCAGAATTTTTAAATCCTAAAGCTTTCAATAAATTAAAGTTTTCGTTGTTGTATTCGTTGGCTTTAAATCCAAGTCTTTGAATGGTTTCTTCGCCTAAGGTGTATGTATTGAATACAAATTCTATATCAAATGCTCTTTCTACTTGCGATTCTACCAATTCAATTTCTTTAGCAGTAAAACCTTTGGCAGCTAATGTTTCATGGTTGATGAAAGGAGCGCCTTTTAATGTAGCATGTCCTTTAGCATAATTCACTATGGCATCTGATTCTACTTTGGTATAACCTAATGTTTTTAAGGCAGCAGGAACGGCTTGATTAATGATTTTAAAATACCCACCACCGCTTAATTTTTTGTATTTTACTAAAGCAAAATCAGGCTCAATACCAGTGGTATCGCAATCCATTACTAAGCCAATTGTTCCTGTAGGAGCAATGACAGTTGTTTGAGCATTTCTGTATCCAAATTTTTCACCGTACATCAAGGCTTTATCCCAGCTATTGCATGCTGAACGCAATAAGTCTTCAGGGCAATATTGTGGATCTATTCCTACTGCAGGAATGCTTAGCCCTTCGTATGCTAATGGAGTGTTGTATGCTGCATAGCGGTGATTGCGCATTACACGCATCATGTGTTTTTTGTTTTTCTCATACATTCTGAAAGTGCCTTTTACAGCAGCCATTTCAGCACTTGTTGCATAAGATTGTCCTGTTAATATTGCAGTTAAAGCTCCGCAAATGGCATTGGCTTTAGGGGTATCGTAAGCTATACCAGATACCATCAACATGGCGCCTAAGTTGGCATATCCCAATCCTAAAGTTCTGTAGTCGTAGCTTAATTGAGCCACTTCTTTACTAGGGAATTGAGCCATTAACACAGATACTTCAAGTACTACAGTCCATAATCTAATGGCATATTCATAAGCAACAATATCAAACTCTAATTTATCAGCATCAAAGAATTTCATTAAATTCAAAGAGGCTAAGTTACAAGCGGTATTGTCTAGGAACATGTATTCAGAACAAGGGTTAGAAGCGTTGATTCTACCACCTTCAGGGCAAGTATGCCATTCATTGATGGTGTCATCGTATTGTACTCCTGGGTCAGCACAAGCCCAAGCTGCATCAGCAATATTGTCCCATACTTCATTTGCAGGGATGGTTTTAAATACTTTACCATTAGCTCTGCCAATTAATTCCCAGTCTCCATTTTGTTTAAGCGCTTCAAAAAATTTATTAGGAATACGTACAGAGTTGTTAGAGTTTTGACCAGAAACAGTTGCATAAGCTTCACCTTCGTAGTCACTTGGATATCCTGCAGCGATTAATGCAGCAACTTTTTTCTCTTCTTGTTTTTTCCAGTTAATGAAATTCATGATTTCTGGGTGGTCAAGATCCAAGCAAACCATTTTAGCAGCTCTACGAGTAGTACCACCAGATTTGATAGCACCAGCAGCTCTGTCACCTATTTTAAGGAAAGACATTAATCCTGATGAAGTACCGCCACCAGATAATTTTTCACCACTACCTCTTACTTTAGAGAAGTTGGTACCAACACCACTACCATATTTGAATATACGAGCTTCTCTTACCCATAAATCCATGATACCACCTTCGTTTACTAAATCATCGTCAACAGACAAGATAAAGCAAGCGTGAGGCTGAGGTCTTTCGTATGCAGAGGTTGAGCGGCTTAATTTTTCTGTATCAGGGTCAACATAATAATGACCTTGAGGTTTTCCTGTAATTCCATAACTGCTATGCAAACCAGTATTGAACCATTGTGGAGAATTAGGAGCAGATTGTTGTCCTATGATAGAATACACCAATTCTTCATAAAACACATTTGCATCGTTTTCAGAAGCAAAGTAATTGTATTTAACACCCCATTGTTTCCAACAATCAGCCAATCTATGAGCTACTTGTTTCACACTTGTTTCACTTCCCAGCGAACCGTCCTGTTGAGGAACACCAGCTTTTCTAAAATACTTTTGAGCTAAAATATCAGTAGCTACTTGGCTCCATGATTTTGGAACCTCTACATTTTTCATTTCAAATACAATGTCCCCATTTGGATTTTTAATCACAGAGGTTCTGTATTCATATTCGAATAAGTCAAAAGGGCTGATTCCCTCTTTGGTGTTTTGTCTCTCAAATTTGAGACCTTTTTTCATTTGTTCAAGATTCGCTTGCATACGCTGTTAATTGGTGTTAAGTTGGTGTTTTTAAAGTTGTGTTAAAATAAAAATGACTTCTCACTTTTTAGTAAAGAAGTCCTTCAAAACTACTTATAGTTTAACCACAATCTGAAATGTACTTTTCCACAAAAAACGGATATCCCTTTAAGCACCATAATCTGCACTTGTTGAAAACAAAATGAAAGCCATATTTTACTAGATAAGTCATTTGACATGCTAGCAAGTTACTTGAATTTATTGAAGTTTCCTAATTTTTATTTTTATAAATTAAATAATAATTTGTCATCATTTCTGATTTCCATAATACAATACTAAAGGCTTTTTTTAACTCATGCTTGTACAGTATATTGTACAGGTTAATAAAAACTAAGACCAAATCGATTTCCAATTTATTTTAATAAAATCAACTTAGTGAATCTTCGGTTGTTTTTAGTTAGTAATTCTATGAAATAGTTGAGAGATAAATTATCAAATTAATTTTTATTTAGAAAGATAATTACAAGATGGCAGCATTTCCTCGCCCTTTTGGGTCCGCTTCGCTCCCGTGCTTCGCACTCTCGGGCTGCGCTGTTGCCTGAGTAGGAGAGGGTTTTTACGGTGGTTATTTCAATTATAATGCAATGCAAATGTTTACAATCTCTATAACCCACGGTTGAAACCGTGGGCTATGATAAACGATTTAAGTTACAAGTTACAATACGATGAATAAAGTTTAATTATAATCATATTAATAGTTGATTAATTCAGATTTGATGTACCAATAATCACTTCTTTTTTCATTGTTTGAATAATTTAGTTTATATGTTTTTGAACTATTAATCAATGACAAGGGTATGCCAAGTGTAAGTCCTATTAAACCTCCTGAAGCTACTTTGTAGTATCTGTCTTTATTGAAATCAAAATTTCTGTAATTTATACTAACCAATGGGGCTACTACAAGGGTTGTTAATGCCGACATAGCAGTTATGGTGTAGCCCAAATTAGTAAAAAACAATCTTGATGGACTCGTGTAATTAATGTGATTTAATTGATTTAACGGGATGGATTTTTTTAAATAATCATTATATGGTAAATGAATTTTGTTTATGGAATAATATCCATCCTTAGCTACAGAGTATATGTGTTCGGTAGAGTAACTAAATAATAAAGATGTTTTTTTCAATTCCAATATGTTGCCATGGAGGGAATTTTTAAGGTAACTTGTCTTCGAATCAACGCCATTGAAATTTATAGTGTAAAAATTTCTGTCATTCAGAAACACTTCTTTAGTCGTATCCATGGAGTTAACTAAATAAAAGTAATACATAGGAATAATTGAATCAACGGTATATTCAGGTGTTTTCACTGTGTCTATTGACCATGGCAAATCATTTTTTATCAATAAACTACTTTGTTTTACAGGAGTTTGATTGTGTAATACAATTAATTGATATGAAATATCATCAAATGACTTGTACTTGTTTTCTTTAAGAAAATAGGTCAAATCAAACTGCTTTAAGCTATCTAAGGAGATATGTTTACTAAGGAATTTTCTATTTATAGCCGATACATGAAAATCAATTGAAATATTGGCAATGGATTTATTTGAGTTTTTAAATTTTGGAGTAATGATTATGTCTTTTAGTTCTGAAGGATGTAATAAAGTGCTGTCAATTTTTTTGCCCTGATAAGTGACTTCTACATCCCATATTTCCGTATCAGGTTGTTCAGGTACTTGTTTTATAAAATTTCCATTATCCCAAAATTCTGAATATAATTTTACACCATTTTTATCGTAGTATATCCATTCACCATCAGGAACACTGCAAGGAAAGCTGTCCCAATTTTGTTTTGTATTCTCCTTGTAATGACCATGTAGTTTTACTTGCCCATTAGAAAAATAGACTTTAAAGTACCCAACACCACAATCTGAACACGAAACCATTTCATTTAACAAAGTGTCGTTTTCGTTGTAATATTTTAATAGGCAAGGGCAACAGTTTTCAAAGTCCTCAAAGTTGTCTTTGTATTTCTCATATATTTTTTTTGTTACTTCTTTGTTGTTTACAGTGTATTGTTCTCCATATTCATCCTTAAGGTAATTTAGACTCACAGAATACATTTTTATTGTTTTTAATTTTTTATAAATATTTGTAGAGTCATTTTGAGCTAACATTGGCATAGATGTTAACAATAAGGTGAAGAAAAATACAATTGGTTTCATGAAATTCATTTATTTACAATCAGCTAAGATACACAAAGATACATTAATTTTCAAAAACAAACTGCAAAAATTTTACTTCATTTTTAGGGCAGCATTTCCTCGCCCTTTTGGGTCCGCTTCGCTCCCGTGCTTTGCACCTGCCCCTTTGGGTCAGCCATCGGTCTCGGGCTGCGCTGTCGCCTGAGTAGGAGTAGGTGTTGTTGGTGATATTTGAATTTTAATTCAATGTGAATGTTTACAATTTCTATAACCCACGGTTGAAACCGTGGGCTATGATAAAGGATATAAGTTTTTAATGTTGTAATACATGCTGTTGGTTACATCTAACAAGAAGTTGTTACCACTTAAAGGAGTTTGTAAATTGTAGAACAAGTGATGGTCAATTTTAATATTAATCTTGTACATACAAATGTTTAAAAATTAAGAGTATAAAACCATTTAATTAAATAGTGATTATATTTTGTGATATGGAAAAATTATCCATGGTTTTATTTGGTTAATGTTATGGTTTAATGGTTATATTTAACTAGTTCCCAAGTACTTACTTTGGGAAAAATGCTTTTAATTTTCAGAAGCCCTATGTTTTTGGCATACCAAACCATTGCGCCATTAGGTATTCCAGTATTATCAACTTCAGCAGAATAAACTACATTTGAGTAATCATTTCCTAGTAAAGAATAATTAGAAAATGTGTCTACTAATGTGTATCTATCGTAATTCTCCCCTTTATTTAATGGGAAACCTACAATTATACCTTCATTTCCATTTCTATCAATTGAAATAAATTGACCTCCTCCGTGAGGTGAATATATATGACTAATCTCTAAATCTCCATTTAATGTATCTACATTATACTTGGGGAAGTATTTAGCATTGCTGTGTTTATAAATAATCGTTAAGACCTCACTACATTGAATTGCTGGTGAAAATTCATTACTGCAAAATTTGTTAGAATATTGATCTCCCGCTCTAGTTATTGTTATTGTATCAAAAACGGTGGGGTCTTCCGCAAGACGATAAATCCAAGAACTGCCATTGCTAAACCAAAACCACTCTTTCGTACTTTCAGGTATTTTTTTATAATTGTTTCCACATTGACATTGTTTTTTACAACTGCTTCCATTAACAAGTAATAAAACAATAAAATAAAGGGAAAGTTTTAATAAGTGTTTTTTCATAATCATAATTTTAAAATTTCATTTTTTATTGTATTACATTATAACTTTTTAATACTAAAGAATCGCCATTTGGATATGTCATTTCAGTTATACCAATGTTTCTTTGCCATGTAGTTTTGATAGGAAACATATCTGTACAAAATGATGGGGTTAAATTGAATGACCTTTTTATACAAATTCCATTGAATGAATCTTGAGATATCATTTTTAATTTATTGTTTTATTTTATTTCTAATTAATTCCCATACTCTGCCTTTATTATCTTCATACTTTATAATACCAACTTTATTAGCATAATATATTCTTTTAAAAATATCTATACTTGGTAATGCGTAATTTAAATACACAATGTCAGAATAAGTTACATTTTTAACACTTACGATATTCAATTTAGAAATCTCCCCCCCCTCAAAATTAAAAGTGTCTAACTTTAAGCCAATGTATGATATTCTGGTAAAGGAAATTCTATTATTATTATACTTACCTGAATAAATTATTTGAAATGATTCATTTTCGAATGGAGTACTTAAATCTGAAAAAAAAGGGTTTATGAAAATTTGATGTTTATTTGTATATAATGAATTTAACTCATAGGATATCCCCTCAAAACATTTACCTTTTGAATTAGGACTTGTTTTTTCAGCATTAGATATACTTTGCCAAGAATTTGAGATCCAACAACTGTCAATTTCACCACTTATTGAGTCTCTGTATATCCAATAGCTACTATCCTTAAAGAAAAAACGATCTTTTATTTCTTGTGGTATCTTTAATGTATTTACATCAGTACAAATTGTCTCTTTTTTTTCTTCATTGCAGCTATTATAAATTAATAGATTAATAAACAATAAAGAAAGAATTTTAAATATGGAGTTTTTCATTGGTAAATCAATTAGGGAATGTCATGATTGTATAAGAATATAATATTTTTTTTGAGATTTTAAAAATTACTTTTTGGGTTTTAGAAAATTTTATTGTTTTATTTTGAATTTTTTTAATTCCCAAATTTTACCGTCAAACATTTCTCTACGAATGATGCCAATATTTTTTGCCCAATAGGTACACTTTGGGAAAAAATCAATTTCAAATGGTATATTGTTTTGAAATACTTTAACTTCATTAAATGTTAAATTGGTTGAAGTAAGAAAATAATGAGGTAAATATTTTAGGTACTTAACTGTGTCACCTGAAATATTAACAATAGAATCAATATTCAAGTTGTTTTTAATACTAAAGTAATTACAAGAGAATGGATGTGGAGGTGGAGTATAAATATCATTTCTTTTAGCAATCAATCCTTTATTGTCTCCTTTGTCGGCATTTAAAGTAGAATTAAAAAAATAATTACCAACTTTAGAACGTTTGTATAGAGATGTAATTTGTTCAAAATTTCCTCCAAATTTTTTTGATTCTTTAATAGTTTGACTTAATGAAATTATTGTGTGGGTATCTATTTCTTTTGTATTAATTTCTTGGTATATCCACCAAGTACTATCTTTAAATACACAATAATCTCTGGTTTCTTGATCTATAAGATAAGTTGGATATTTATGTTCTTTACAACTACTACTGTAAAATAGTGTTATAAAAAAAGCAAAAAAATGAAATTTGATATGTTTGTTCGTTATAATTTAAGTATTATTATTTAGTCAAATATAGCTAAATTTTTAAATGAAAAAATTAATTTTTATTCAACTTAATGTGGTATTTAATGAGTTTCCATTCTTCATTTTTTGTTAAATTCTTTTTATTGATGATTCCTACACCTTTGAATAATTGATATTGAATAGAATCTCCATGTTCAGTACAATCTTTGTTGTCAAATACTGTAATCTTTGTATTATAATACACATTGTCTAAGGTAAAGTTTTCTTGTATTGAAGTCATTTCAATAAAACCATTTCCTCCAGCACATGAACTTCTTCTTTCTCCAACTGTAAGTGGTTTGTTGTTTGGAGTAAAATATATAAAAGTATAGCTACCTTCAGTGCCTTTATTGTTTTCTTTTAATACATAATCTGTAGTTATCAAAAAAGACAAATTAGAATTAGTTAAAATCTTTGCACTTTGTTCTTTATAATATTCTTGCCCTTTAATATTTTCAGATTCTAAATAAAAAATATTTGAATTAGTTACATATTGGCTATCCAATTCTCCTGTTTGCACATTTTGATATAACCACCAAGTGCCAGTATCAAAAAACATCCAATCTTTTATCTCTTGTGAAATATTTCTTATTTCTGGTGTACGTTCGTCTTTACATCCCAAGTATAAAGAAATGATTAAAATTTTTATTGTAATAATTTTAAATTTCA
>CAYVDH010000145.1:0-9209 GCA_964450355.1 uncultured Flavobacteriaceae bacterium | reverse complement strand
ATTATTCCATTATTATTTATTACTACAGTGTAAATTCCGCTTGATAATGAACTTACATCAATCGTAGAAGTTAAACCTTCTATATTTTGACTCAATACTTCTTGTCCAATTGCATTAGTGATTTTTAAACTGGTGTTTACATTTGATTTTAAATTCAAAGTAAAGAAGTCGTTTGTAGGATTTGGATATAATTCTATGCCATTGTCTTCAATAGAATTGATGTTTGAACGGTTAACAGTTAAAATAAATTCTTGTTGACATAAACATCCACCATTGTTTTTCGCCATAAGTTTAGTATGATAAACTCCAGGTGAAGTATATTCATACAATGGAGATGATAGGTTAGATGTACCTCCATCACCAAAATACCACTCGTATGAAGTTAATCCTGTAACAGCTGGTTTAAATTTATATCCAAATTTGCCAGGAATAAACACTGATTCTAATGTAAAGTTACAATTTGGAATTTCAGTTACATTGATGATTTTAGAAATAGTGTCATTACATCCACCTAACATTGAAGAAATTAATTTAACAGTAAAGGTTGATGTTGAAGCAGTAGTATAAACATGAATAGGGTTTACACTGTTTGAGTTTGGAGTTAAATCACCAAAATCCCAATTGTACATAATCACACCTTGACTTGCACTTGATCTATTTACAAATTTAGCATTTTCACCACTGCAAATATCTTGAACTGTGAAGTCGCTGTTAGCTTGATTCAATACCTCAAATTCTTTAGTGATTGTGTTTTCACAACCATTGGTTTGAACAGCTTTCAATGTAACTGTTTTAGGACCAATGTTATTCCATGTTTTTGTTAAGTTTTTAGTAGTTGCTCCAGCACCTTCACTTACTGTCCAAGTGTAATCAGTAGTAATGCCAGAGTATTCTGCAGTTAAATTGTTAAAAGTAGTAGTTTCATTAGCACAGAAAATGTTTCCTGAAAAATCAGCTGTAGGTGCTTGTTTGATTGTGATTGGTTTTATAATAGAGTCCTCGCAACCAAATTCACTTACCATTTTTAATTTAACATTGTATGTTCCTGGATCGCCAAATTCATAACTTGGATTATCTAATGTAGAGATATTTGATCCTACAAAATTCCATAATGAACCCATTTCACCTTGACTAATTGTTGAGTTGTTTGTAAATTGAGCTTTCACATTGCCACAAACAGCAGATGAAGGAACACTGAATTGTGCATCTGGTCTAGCAAATAAGTATGCATTTTTGGTTAATGAAGCATTGCAACCACTAGCACTTGCTGTCAATGTAACAGGGTAACCTTTAGGAACTAAATAAGTATGAGAAGGGTTAGTTACACTTGAAGTAGGAGTATTATCACCAAAGTCCCAAGTGTAAGTTAACACACCATTGCCAATTGTTGTTTGATTAATAAATCTGTTAGCTAATCCATCACAAGCATTGATTGCTTTAAAATTAACTTCTGGAATTTCATTTACGGTTACTTCCATGGTTGTATCATTAACAATGTTCCAAGGACTAGATGTAGCAATCAATTGTACAAAATAAGTTCCAGGGTTAGAATATACTTTTACAGGTTGTAAATTATCAGATGAATCTCCATCTCCGAATTTCCATTTGAAACTCAAGTTTCCAGAATAGATAGAAGATAAATTTTCAAACACAATGCCATCTCCATCGCATATTGTAGTTGGAAATGCGAATTTAACTTTTGGAGTTGGTGCAACTTTGATGTATCTTGTTATCACAGTATCGCAAAAATAAGGACCCAAGTCAGCAATTGTAAATTTTGCAACAATAACTTCATCTAATGACGATTGAACAGGTGTAATTTTTAATAATCCATTAGTAGTTGCAGTGTTTGGTGCAAAAGTAAATGAACTGTTGTCAAATGCAGCACCTGATAAATGGCTTAAATTAATGTTTGAGTATGTCCAAGATGTTGAATAGCTTGAATTACTATATCCAATTGGAGGAGTGATTAAATATTCAATATCATTTCCTACTTCTGTTATATCTGGAGTAGTAATATCTCCAATTCTGTATTGACCTTCGAAAGTATTTCCTTTTGTGTACTCTGAACCATAAGGTTTTGGGTTGATTTTAACTTCGATGGCTTTTCTTGATGAACTTTTACAAGTTTTTACATAATCAACTTCCACATCTAAAGTATATGGGCTATAAATACCATAAGACCCAAATAAACCATAAGCATATGCACCACCACTAATTCTTAAATCAGAACCAGTATATGTACTGTTACCATATGTAGCCCATTGGTCTTCAGAAGGATTGTTTGTTGGATTAGTAGTGATATATACACCATATAATTTTCCCATTTCTGGAGTGAAATCTACAGGAATGTAATTACGAGAACCAGTAGCAGGAATGGTATTGTCATAAATTTTTGTCCAAGCTGCTGGGTTGGTTTCATTTCCTACATAGGTTCCTTCTTTGATGTAAACTATATAATCAGCAGTGGTGTATCCGAAAAATGGTTGTACTTTAAAGCCTTTGATTTGCAATAAATCATAGGCAGTAATATTGATGAAGTTTCCATTGTGAGCACCATCCGAACCTGACACATAAGTGTAGTTATTAAATGGGGTAGAGAATGATTGTGGAATGCTTTTGAAAGTAGCAGCTTCAACATAAAATGTATCTGTTCTAGTTAAAAATGGTGTTTGGTAATTTTTTCCAATTTTTAATATGCTACCTCCTGTTGGGTTAGCGTACCAAATTAAACTATCTGATGCAGCACCACTAGCAGAAAGCTTCACACTTCCTTGTCCACAGTTTACAACATTGTTAGCTGTTGGAACATTTGGAGAACCTGCATGTTTGTAATTAAAATAAAATGTGTCATTAGAAATTCTTTCATCTGAACTACCATTTGGATTGTATGTCCAAACTTTAATTTGGTAGGTTGTTCCTGGAGAAAAAGTATAAGAACTGGTTAATGTTACGTCAACTGTAGCTTCAGAAGCTATTGAAGTAGATATAGACAATGGTGTTTGGTTAGTTCCATTGATGCTATAACCTACGTTATAGGTGCTAATGCTACCTAAACTTAAATTTTGAATTGTAGCTTTCAACGATTGCGAATTTGTACATTCATCAGGTTTAGCAAAATTTGTAACAGTTAAATCTCTGTTGTAATAAATGTACTCAGCTTCAGCAATCATGTCTTGGTTGGCATTTTGATACCACCACTGACAAGTTTCTGTGTTGATTCCTCCCCAATTAGGAGAAGTCATACCTGGACGAATTGTGTAAGATGGTCCGCAATTACAAGTGTATTGATTTAAAGTTAATTCAATGTAGTCGCTGTAATTTCCACAATTGTAATCAGAACAGCCAGTTCCAACTGTCCAATTAACACCGTTACAATTAATAGTGGCATCATATCCATTATACAATGCATCACAAATTTGTCTAACAGCGTATTTGTCAGTACACGATTTTCCAGTCATGTCATACGTGCCACGCATGGTGATTTTCATGAAACGCAATGAGCTTGTGTCTAAACCAGCTCTGAAGCTTACCCAATTGTCATATTGTGGGTCACCATCACAATAACCGGTGTTGTAATCAAAATATTCATTGAATGTTACAGTCTGAGAATTAGCGCTGAAACAGATGAATAATGTAAGTAAAAGAAATAGTAAGTTTTGTTTTTTCATCTTAAAAAATTAATTGCCGTCAAAGATATATCATTTTTTTGTAAAAAATGGAAATATGACACAAATTTTACTTTCTAAGCTTCATGTTGTTCATGTTTTTTATCATTTTTCTCATGTCGTTGAACTGATTCAATAGTTTATTCAAATCTTGAACAGTTTTTCCACTCCCTTTTGCTATTCTATTTTTTCTGGAGGCATTCAATATGTCAGGATTAGATCTTTCTTGTGGGGTCATTGCTTGAATTAAACATTCTACTTGCTTAAATGCATTTTCATCTACATCTAAATCTTTGATTTTATTGCCTACACCTGGAATCATAGACATTAAGTCTTTTATGTTTCCCATTTTTTTAATTTGTTGCAATTGTGATAAAAAATCCTCGAAATCAAAATTGTTTTTACTTATTTTTTTATTAATTCTCGCAGCCTCTTGTTCATCATATACTGATTGGGCTCTCTCCACTAAACTTACCACATCGCCCATGCCTAATATTCTACCAGCCATCCTGTCTGGATAAAACAATTCTAATGCATCTAATTTTTCCCCATTGCTAATGAATTTAATGGGTTTATTAACAACTGTTTTGATTGATAAAGCAGCTCCACCTCTTGTATCACCATCTAATTTTGTTAAAACAACACCATCAAAATCTAACCTGTCATTGAAATTTTTAGCCGTGTTTACAGCATCCTGACCTGTCATTGAGTCAACAACAAATAACGTTTCGGTAGGATTTAATGTCTTTTTTAACTCGGCAATTTCATTCATCATTTCCTCGTCAATACTTAAACGACCAGCAGTATCAATTATCAATACATTATGATTGTTCTCTTTGGCAAATTTTAAGGCATTTAATGCTATTTCTAATGGGTTTTTGTTTTCAATTTCATTGTAAACGGTGCAATTAATAGATTCACCTAATACTTTTAATTGTTCTATTGCAGCAGGCCTGTAAACATCACATGCAGCTAACATTGGATTGCGTCCTTTAGATTTAATGTATTTAGCTAATTTACCTGAAAAGGTGGTTTTACCAGACCCTTGAAGTCCTGCAATTAAAATGATGGCAGGATTACCTTGAATTTGAATGTCTTTTTGTGAATCCCCAAGCAAAGATACCAATTCATCGTTTACAACTTTGGTCAATAATTGACCAGGCGAAATGCTAGTTAATACGTTTAATCCAATTGCTTTTTGTTTTACGGTATCGGTAAAATCTTTTGCAATTTTATAATTAACATCGGCATCTACCAATGCCCTTCTTATTTCCTTTAGGGTTTCTGCAACATTTATTTCTGAGATTCTACCTTGACCTTTAAGATTTTTAAAAGCCTTTTCAATTTTTAAACTTAAATTTTCAAACATTTTTCAATAAAAATGCAAAAATAAGCTTATTATGGATTATCGCAACAATGTTAATACACCTTCTAAGTTAAAATTAGTGCTACCATCTAATCCTAAACCTTTAATTCGATATACATAATGCCCTTCCTGACAAGGTTTGTCCATATAATTTCCATCCCACCCAACCGAGGCGTCATAGGTTTCAAAAACTTTTTCACCCCATCGATTGTATATCTCTAAATGATAATCTAAAATAGGATTTCCTGTTTTATTGAATATCAATATGGCTTTTGGAATGAACACTTCGTTGTATCCATCTCTGTTAGGAGAGAATACATTTGGAACCCATAATTGAGGGTCAGAAACTAAACAGACAACATTTGACCAGCTTTCTAAGTCTATACTGGTGTCTTTAATAGCCTTGATTCTGAAACATAATGAGTCGTCCATTTTGGTATCCAAAAATTCATAATTGTATTCTTTTTTACTGCTATCTACTACACCTAATAATTTAAAAGTTTTATTGTCTCTGAAAAATATTTGATATTGTTTAATCCCACTATGCCATTTTTGATATGCACTCCAGCTCAATTTTGCAACATAATTTTCACTAACTCCTTTTAATAAAATGGTTTTATTGATTTTACTTTTTGGTGATTCTGATCCACAATGATCAACCGCCCTTACAAAATATGAATATGACTCTCTGTTTGTAAATACATCTATTTTGTCGTCTATAAATCCTGTACTATCACTGGTTGCATAATAGTCGTCAACACTGGTGTTTTGATAGTGTCTAGAAATGATGTATTGATCTAATTTTCGAACATAAGTGTATGGTTCCCAATGGGTGTAAGTAGTATTATTCAAATTTACAGTAGTTTTTATTGAATTTACTGGCTCAATTGGAAAAACATATTTTGGAGATTTACATACAGTATTGCTAGTAGATTTCCAAGGTCCATTTCTTTGAATAGCCACTACATAATAACAAAATAATTTAGGACATAAATCATTGTCTTCATAGGTTGTTCTTGTAGTTGAATCATAAAGTTTGAAAGCTCCACCATTTTCATTTCTGTAAATTAAATATTGTTGAACACCTGAACCTGGAGTGTTTTTATCCCAACCATTGTATGCCAACCAATCTAATTTTATTTTGTTAATGGAGTCTGAAGCTGTTAGTAATATTGTACAATGGGTTTTAGCTAAAGTGCCTTGGTAATTACAATTATCTGTTGCATTTAACGTGTAACAATAAGATGAATTATTGACATTTATACCTGAATTCACTGTGTGGAATGTGTCTATGATGTTGTTTGTGTTTTTAATCAAAAAATAACCAGAATTATCTCTAAATAAATTGTAGTTTTTAAATCTATTGAATGAGTTTTTTGCCCAGTTGATATATACATCAGAATTGTTGTTTACTGTTACATAATTTATTGGAGAGGGTGGTGGTCCTAAGGTGTCATAAATGTAAATAAATTTGAAAGTAGTATCGGTACAATTGTTGCTGTCTAAAGTATGTAATTCAACTTGATTTAAAAGAGTTCTAGTGAATTTAAATGTCGAATTTTTTTTGGTGGAAGTATCCTTAAAACTGTATGGGTCTCCAAAGTCCCATAGGTATGATTTTATACCTATAGAATTTGACACTTTATTACTAAAGAAATTAATAGGAGTATTGAAACAAGCGGTATCTTTATTGGAACTGACACTTACCTCTGGTTTAGGATAGGATTTTATTGGAACTGGATTTATCATGGTATCATTACATCCATTGCTAGATGTAGCTACTAATTTAGGGAAAAATTCTCCAGCAGGATAGATGAATCTAGGTAAAAAAGAAAAATTGTCAAATGTGCCATTGTTTTCAAAATCCCATTGATATGAAACACTTCCAATAGAGATGTTTCTAAATGTAACAATTAAAGGGGAACATCCTGTATCTGTACTGAGTGTAAAATTTGCTTCAGGTGAACGGTAAACAGTGACTGAATCATTTGGGCTAAAAGTAACTAAACAGCCAAAAGAATCAATAACAGATAGCCTTGGTTTATAAACAACGCTTGATAAAGATCTGTCAAATATTCTATAAATATGATTATTGAAATTGACAGAATCTAAAACACTTCCATCGCCATATTCAAGAAAAAATCTTTTGAAATATTTACTGTTATTGGTGAATTTGACATTGAGTTTTTCACAGCCAATGTTGTTCGATAATTTAAAATCTGGGATAGGGCCAATAACCTTTATATAACCAGGTTTTACTAATGTGTCGTCACATCCATAACCATTTACTATTAATTTTACATCACTTCCAATTGGACCAGTATTTCTCTTATACAAATAACTAACAGTAGATAAATTTAATAATATAGAATCTCCTGTTCCAAAATACCATTTGTAATTGTAAATATCTGGGCTGGTTCTTGCTGTAATTGTAGTAATTACTGGGGCGCAAAAATTAAATGTGTCATTGCTTGTAAAACTTGCAACCACATCATTTACTTGAATTGTACTTATAAAAGTATCTTTACATTGGCCATTTCCAAATGCAATTAATCCAACTTTGTAAATGCCTTTTACATTGAATCTAATTTGCATGTGCTTGCTTGTGTCGTCTTTTAATAATTCAAATCCATTGGTAGAATCTTTTATGAACCACTTATACCTGATAGCATCAGCATCGGATGTGTTAGTAAAATTTGTTTTTTTGAATATACAACCATAAGTAGGTTGGTTGAAAGAAGCTTTAACCCCAGATTTTAAATAATTTGTAAATGTTGAATCATTACATCCTGAAGCAGGGTAATAAGCAAATCTAAAGGCAAAGCTACCTGCTTTTTTTACAAATACGTTAGTGGTTTTTGAACTTCTGTTTGCAATACTTAAATAACTGGTATCTACATATGGAGTCCAATAAAATCGAGTAGCTGCACTGTTATTGTTTTCATAGTTTTTAGTAATAACTAAATTTGCTTTTAAAATAGCTGTAAAAGGATTGCAACCCTTAATT
The DNA here is from genome assembly GCA_964450355.1 of uncultured Flavobacteriaceae bacterium. Classification (GTDB taxonomy): domain Bacteria; phylum Bacteroidota; class Bacteroidia; order NS11-12g; family UBA955; genus CAYVDH01. The sequence goes on along the minus strand of CAYVDH010000145.1, from coordinate 1,168 downwards.
GGGTCTAAATTAATGGTGTATCTTTCTCCACTGATTTTTAATCGTTGTTTAAGTACAAATGTATCATAACAACTAAATTGCTTTGAAAATGTAACGTATTTTACGATGTATTCTCCTGGGTAATAAGACCCAAAGGCTATTGAATCTCCTAATATTCTATCATTTATTAAACTGCTGTCTTTGTGCTGTATAATCCATACATGCCAATAATTCCTATAATATGCGCTATCATCATACCTGACTACTAAAAAAGTTCTAGTGGTATTACAAATGGTAGAATCTGTCATAAACAAACGAGGTTTTGGTCTTGAAATCAGTATTCTTTTTGTATATGTTACAGAATCTTTACACCCTAGTTTATTGAATGCTAATAATTTCACAGTGTATCTACCTGTATCGGGGTATGTTAAAGTAGGACTAGTAATGCTGTCGGTTTTCATTACTGAATTATTTAATCTGTAAAATGTCCATCGGTATTGATTAGGAACTTTAGATGAACCTGGTAAAGTAGCATTGGTAAATGTAACAGGGCTGGCTGGACAAGTTGGTTGTGGACTCCATTCAAACTTTGGTTTCATTTTATCAATGATCAATTCAGCTGGTCTTGTTGCTGTGTCCACACAACCATTGTTGCCAGTTACTATCAATCTAACTGTATAAGATGCAAAATACCTAAGTATAGGTTTGAATGTCTTGCCAGTACCAGTTTGTAATGCTCCACCAATTGAGTCAAATGAAAGTGTCCAATTGGAGGAAGTTGTAATGCCTGAATTGACAATGGATGTGTCTGTACCTGTAAAAGTATCTGGAACAGTACACCCTCTTTTTAAGTTAAATGAGAAACCCGCAATTGGACCATTGACAGTCACATAATTTGTGAGAGTTTTTTCTGATTTGCAACCATTGTATTCATCCGAAACATAAAAACTATATGTTCCCAATTTGCCAAAACTGATTGATTTTGAAGTGCTACTAAGGTCTGTTGAAGTGTAATTATTTGGACTAATATTAACTTTAGGATTTGAACTTCTTACATTGTTTAGGTTTAAAATAAGCTTTTCTTTGGCACAGAGGTAAGTTTTACTGAATCCTAAATTTAAATTAATACTGTCTGCAAATTGCAAGTAATTAGGTTTAATATGAGTGTAAACACATCCTCTTTTTGTAG
>CAYVDH010000144.1:0-9257 GCA_964450355.1 uncultured Flavobacteriaceae bacterium | reverse complement strand
TTTAAAAAAAATAAAAAATTATTCAATTAATTTTGATGCCATAAAAATCATGGAAAAATTTGATGAATATTTTCAAATCATAGAAACTTCTTTAGCAAAACTTGGAATAAATCCAGTAGAAGCTAGGTGTTCAGAAAAAGGGCAATGGCTGTTATTCAATGGAGAAACAGAGATATACATTGACTTGTGGAGCCAATCAACTGATACAGGTTGGTTGTATTTTAAATCTGATGAAGAAATTTGTATTTTTCAAGTGATTTCGCCAGTTTGTTATTTGCCATCAGAAAAATTAGAAACATTATATGAAGAATTGCTTCATAATAATTTGAATTTATTAAATGCCTCCTATACAATCAATAAAGATGAAAACATGTTAGCAGTTCATTTTAGAAAAGTAGCAAACAATTTAACAGAATCTGATGTCATAGAAACCATAGAAAGCATTGGGTTTTATTCTGCATCTACACTTGACTTATTATCAGAAAGATATGATGTAAGTAAAATAGAAGCTGAAAAAAAATAGATTTTTTTTTGAGTTCAGGCAACCATTTTTAAATTTTTATCTTCTAACAGTTTAAAGTGTGAATGAGTATTAAGAATGCAGATCAGATAGTTTCATTAATTAAAGATTGCATTAGTAACAACTCTTTAGCACAAAAAAAGTTATTTGACATATTATCTCCTACCATGTTTGCCTTGTGTTTAAGGTATGCAAAAAATACAGAAGAAGCCGAAGATGTTTTACAAGAAGGCTTTGTTAAGTTGTTTAAAAATTTAAAACAATTTGAAGGCAAGGGCTCTTTTGAAGGCTGGGCGAAAAGAATATTTATTCATGTAAGCATTGAGCATTACAGAAAAAATCAAAAAGACAATGTGTTGTCAGACTTTGAAAGAGTTCCCGAAATGCACATTGATTCAAATACCCTATCATTATTAAAAGTAGCAGATTTGATGAGTATTATTCAAAAATTGCCAACGGGTTATCGCACTGTTTTCAATTTATTTGCAATTGAAGGATACACACACGAAGAAATTGCTGAATCATTGAATATATCAATAAACACAAGTAAAAGCCAATTATTTAAAGCAAGACAACATTTACAGGAGATAGTATTAAAACAAAATTTAAAGTGAAAGAACAAAATAACATAGAAGAATCATTTGACTCATTGTTTAAAGAGCAATTAGGGAATCAAGCTGTTACTCCTCCAGCGCATGTTTGGGCAGGCGTATCTGGTTCATTAGCTACCAATGCATCAATTTGGTCAACATTACTAGGTAAAATTATCATTGGAACAGCATCAGTTTTGGCCGTTTCATCAGTAGTATATTTTTCAATTAATAACACAAATGTTGAAAAAGAAGCAACTAATCAAAAAGTAATTAGCGAGCAAAATCAAATTGTATCAAAAAATGAACTTCAAAACGTTCAAATTCCATCTGAAAATTTTGAAAATAAATTGTTAGTTCAAAAAGACAATGTAATCACTAAAGAAAAGAAAAAAGAGGTGCCTAATTTGAATTTAACTTCAGAACCAAAAAATGACCATGAAATTGTCAATCAAGAAGTTAAAAAAGATGATAATTTGACCAATATAAATCAGGAAAAAGATAACCAAATCAGTAAAGAAGATGCAAAAAATTTAAAAGAGAAAGATGGTGTAGAAAAAGCAATTTCAGTAGTTAAAGATGAAAAAACAGACAAAACGCCAAATCCAAATACGTTGTTAAAAGTTGATAGTTCATACATTTTTATACCTGATGCAGTAACGCCAAACAACGATGGGTTAAACGATGAATACTTGATAGATATAAAAGGAGAAGAATATGTTCAAATCATTATTTTTGACCAATTTAATTCAAGATTATTTGACACTAAAGATAAAACAAAAAGTTGGAATTGTACATTAAAAAATGGTGAATTGGCGCCATCAGGAACATACATTGTAAAAGTGATATACAAATTCAAAAATAAAACAGAAAAATCAACAAAACGAGTATTAACACTAATCAGATAAAAAAGAAAAAATTGAATAATTAAAAAAAATCACCTAATATAGCACACTCAAAATGAACATGAAATTAAAAATTAACTTAACAAACAAACTAAAGGCTGTAGGTCTAATGTTTGCAATGGTTTTTGGCGTGCTGAGCGTCAATGCCCAGTGTAACATTACCTACCAAGGTTCTCCATGTATTGGAGACCCAATTACGTTTTTCTGTAATTCTCCAGGAGCATCCAATTACAATTGGGATTTTAATGGAGAAGGAACGAACGTAGCAGATTGTAACGCTGCATTCACTTTTACAACAGCAGGAACCAAAACCATTAAATTGTCATTAAAGCTTGCCAATGGGCAAACATGTAATGCTCAAATTCAAGTAGTTGTAAAAAACAAACCTAAAATTAAGCTAACAAGAATTTCAAATAAAAAACAATGTTTTTTGGGAAATTCATTCTGTTTCATTGACAGTACAGAGCCAGGAGATGCTGGTGGATGTCTTAAAGTCTCTTCCATATTATTTGACGATGGAGAATTAATTAGAGTAACTGGAGATCCAAACACTGGAGGTATTAAAATGCCTAGAACTTTCTGTAAATCATTTAAAAATCCAGCAGGAGGAACTTATGGAGTAACTGTAGAAGTAGAAGATTGTAATGGATGTATATCTAAAGTTTATTTTCCTACAATAGCTATAGTAGAAGCTTCTTTAGGATTGAGTTTTACAAGTAACAGGCCAAAAGCTTGTGATAGCGTAGTAATGACAGTAACCAATAATTCTACCATTCCGTTTGATAGCATCAGTGTTTTTGAATGGGATTGGGGTGATGGGACAAAAAATACTTCAAATTGGGGGCCAATAGTAAAACATACATTCAGAACCCAAGGACCTAATCAAGGAGACTTTACAACAAAATTAAAAGTGACATCCAAAACAGGATGTACTGAAACATATACATTCAATGCTTCTGCAACTAATTTAGTCATTAAGCCAATTATTATAGCAACTAGAGATTCCGTTTGTGTGAGTGATGCTGAAATTTCATTTAGATTAAAAGACGGACCTATACCACAAGGGGCTAATCCTTTATACACTTACGAGGATATAAGGGGATTACCTGCGAATTTTACAAGAGGTTGGCAAGGAACACACCGATTTGGAGCACTTGGACCACATAAAATCATATTCTCTTATACCCACGTCATACCAGGATGTTCAAAAACTGTGTTTGATACCATATTAGTGATTGGACCACAATCAACAATTGAAGGTTCCATTTTATCTGGTATGAGATTTTTGGAAGATACACAAAGATATCAATGTGTAATCAAAGACACTGTTCATTTTTACAATTTTTCTAAATTTTATCACAACGATAAAAACATGAAAGACGATGATTCATTGTTATTGGTTTATGATAGTTTAATGATTTTGAAATCAAATAAACAACCAGTAGCTACTGGCACAACTTTTAATCCATCGATTCACGAATGGATTTATCCTGGATTTAACAAACCATTAGTGCATTCTTTCACACCAGATGCCAAGTCTGTCAGTCAAAAACACTCAAATCAACAAAGAGGTAATTCATGTACTATAAGGGTATGGGATTTTGATGATGATTTCTGCGAAAAATGTACTACTGATACTAAAAACGGAGTCAATGTAGATAAAAACTGTAAGTTTAGTAAAGATACATTACCTAGTCACTGGTACACTCCTTGGGATTCCATATACATGACGCAAAACAGTGTAAGACCTGAAAGGGTAATGCAATACAACAAAGACTCAGGTTTGTGTTTGCAAAAAAGAATGTGGCCAAGTTCTTCTTGGTCAATCATCAGAGATACCATTGTTTGGTATGGTGATAATGCATTAGCTAAAAAGACCAAAGACTCCATCATTTATAAAAACATTAGAAGAAAGCAAATGGTGAGGAGGGGTATGGCAGGACCTTCGCGATTGGATGTGACAGTAGCCACTAGATTCTTTATAAAAAGTGGAGATACAATATATATAGACAACAACAATGGATTCCCTCCAAACATAGCAAGAGGACAAAGGTATCAAACCATTCAACCAGGACAGTCCATCATCATAAAAAGTCCTACAGACTCTGCATTATATAATGTGTGGTTAGAGTACATACAAGATACCATTGCTTCCAATTTGGTTCAACCATGGCATAAAGTATGGAAAACTGAAACAATACAAGGATATCAAGTTGGTGATAGCATTAATCCAGATGCTCATCGTCAGAAATTTTACTCTGGTAATACAGTGAGATGTTTCAATGTGAGATTATTCCACAAAGACATTTGTCATGCATTGGCTTGTGAACACGAAGCAATTGCACAATTGGCATTACAGCCACCAAGTGCTAAAAAATTGAGAAAAGAAGGTGTACAATGTTTGGGTTCTGACCAAGATAATTATGGTATAACCTTTATATTGTCAGATACAAAACCTGGTTGCTCAAGAACATTTGCTAAAATTAATTTTGATACGGCTTTAAATAAAACAGGATGGGTGAATTTAGTAGGAGCTAACTTGACTCCAGGTTCTGTTGCAACTGGTAATTTGCCTCCAATTAATCCGCCTTATCAAGTTCCGCTTCCAGGATATCAAATCAATGGACCAGCTCCAACACGTTATTCAAAACAATTTACAGTAGATGATATCAAAGATTCTATCACTGGATACATCAATGTTGGATTAATCATTGGTAATGGAATTTGGAGAGATCCAAACGCTCCACCAGATGATGATTTAAATTATCCTACAGGTTGTGTTGATACTGTTTATTATGAGAAATTTGCAAGATTCCCAATATTAGATAATAGATTTAGAATCATTAAACCAAAAGAAGGAACTGAATTTACAAAAATTTGTAGAAGAGACTCTATTTCTTTAGCCTTATTAACAAGAAATAGATCTTACATTCCAGATGTTGAAGAAGCTTATTGGACTTTAGATGCTGCAAACGTTGGTAAATTCTATAATCAATACTACAGATTAAGCGTGAACGAAAGATACAAACGTTTCCAAAAAGTACCAAATGATCCAACTTATTTAATGGATAGTTTAATCATCGAACGTTCTTCTTATTTTGATGGTGTAGATAATAGATATAAAACGGATAGAATTCCAATTGCTAAAATTACGAAATGGCATACAGAAGCTGACATTACACCTGTGTTTGACATCATTAAAACCATTTTAGAAAGAAATAACATTGATGTATATGAATTGTCTCCAGCTCAAATGTCTGAAATCATTTGGAATGGTCAAGGTACATTCGGAAAACCATACACTGGGTCAAGAGGATGTTTGGATACAACAGGATTTGGAAGATTCATAAGATTCTACCAAGTAGCTGACGAAAAACAAATATTACATTTTAGAGATACCAGCTTACGTCCAGTAGATATGACCACGGGATGGGATGGTAAAGCATATAGCGCTTATACATTTGCTCCTCAATATTCAGGATATTACATTGCTAATTTCGGTTTAAGAAGCCGTGCTCCTGAAAATTGTACTAAACAAACAGGTACAGCTAAAAAAGTAATTGTAGGTTATTACAACACTGCTAACTTTACTGATACCATACTTTGTCATGGAGATCAGGTAGAAGCTACTCCTCAATTCAGATACTTTGAGGTGTATCCTGAGATTTTCTTCAGATTATTAGACCCTACAGATTATTGGAGAAATAGAATATTAGAAGCTGGTAACCCTAACAGAGAAGGATTTACTAAATGGGATTTCAGTAAAAAAGATGATAATCCAGCAATTCCAAGAACTATATTTGGTGGAGCTCCTTACAGTGCCACAGGTTTGGGTAACCCTGTTATCAGATTAGGTGGATTAAGTACTCCTGGTAGTATATACTATAATCAAGATACAGGTGATATTTATTTAATCAGAGTAGCATCAAGCGATAGCGCTGGTTGTAAAGATACCATTGAGCAAAATGTTTACATTACTGCTGCACGTGCTCAATTTAAATTAAGTACTAACCGTCCACAATGTAAAACAATCATTGAATTCTTTGATTCATCATACATTCAAGACCCATGCATCAATGCATTAGGTGGACCATGTGATAGAATCACCAAATGGACTATTTATTGGGGTGATAAGAGTAGAAATGATTCCAATATTTTCTACAACAGTTTACCACCACAAATAGGTCATGATTACACAAGAAATGGAAGATTTAAAATAGTGTTGAAAGTGGAAACTTCGCTGGGTTGTGTAAGTTATGATTCAACTATCTTAGTTATACCTGGTCCTATACCATTCTTTGATACCTTCATACCTCGTAAATATTGTGTGGACGACATTGTGAAATTTAGTAACTTAAGTACATACAATAGAGCCGATAGTAGTTTGTGGATTTGGAGCTTTGGTGATAACAGCTATGGTAACCAATACGATACCATTACAAACTTAAACGATACAATTTCTCACAAATACAAAAAACCAGGAAAATACCAAATTTATTTGACTCACTTCTTTGTTTTAAAAGAGCCTGGAGGAGGTACAAAACGTTGTAGCGTTGTATATCCGGATACTACTGAAGGACAACAACCAATTTTTGAAATAGAAATAATTGCCTACGACACAGTCAAGTTGTACAATGATACCACCGTTTGTCTGAATGACATAGTCAATTTAAGAGGTGAAATAAAACCTGCGGGTCGTTATCCTAAATACATTTGGAACTTTGGTAAAAATCCACTTGATACCGTGATTTCTAAAGACTCTGTTAAAACCATATCTTACAGCAATAAAGGTAGATACGTAGTGAGATTCAGTGGTGATGCCAGCTCAGTTTCTTCTTCAGAAAAAGTTTGTGCTGCCACAGATAGTATTGTAGTCAATGTAAGTACTGTTAAAGCTGCCTTTACAATAGACTCTAGCAAAAAACCAGTATTCTGTTTCCCTAACACTTCTACCGATGCTGATAAATACTTATGGAGTTATTTTAATGGTGGTGGTAACATCAATAGCACGACACTAAAACCAATTGACCCATCTAAAATGAAAATAGATAATGAGCAAAAAGGTCCAGGGGCTATTGATATGAATCATTGCCGTGATTACCGTGATTCAGTAGGTAGCTATTGGGTATGTATGATTGCCATTCAAACATTAGATGCCAACAGTGGTAAAGAATGTCAAGACACTATTTGTCAAAAATTAGTAAACAACTTCAAAGCTGGAATCAAACCACCAAACGTGTTTACTCCAGACAAAGCGAATACTTTCCAAGGAGAAGATCCTACTGGTTTAAAAGGAAATCAAGTGTTTAATATCTACATCGAAGGAGAAGAGAAATACGACTTAGTAATCTTTGACCGTTGGGGTAAGAAAGTGTTTGAATCTACAGATAAAAACAAAGATTGGAATGGTCAAGTAAATAACACTGGCAATGAGTGCCCTGATGGTGTTTATTACTACATATTGAAATACCGTTACAAAGGAGATGATAAAGATGAACCTGTACTGAATGGTATAGTTCATATCATCAGAAACTAACCCTATATTAAATGAACTTTAAAATACCCGCCTCCATAAGGCGGGTATTTTTTTTGACTATATTTTTATATGGCATTATTTTAATCTAATTTTGACCTTTCATAATGAATTTATGTCAGTTATTCATCTTAATAATAAAGATACCATTGTAGCACAAGCCACTCCTGCTGGCATAGGAGCCATTCATTTGTTAAGGATGTCTGGTAATTTATCTTTTCATGTTTTAAACCAAATTATTAAAAAAGAGTCAAATCAATGGAACTCTCATACAGTTCACTTATGCCAAATTTTTGAAATGGATAAGCACATAGATGAGTCGCTAGTATCTGTTTTTAAAGGTCCAAATACCTATACGGGTGAAGATGTTGTAGAGATAAGTTGCCACGGTTCAGAATATGTGTTGAACAAAATAATGCAATTGTGTATTGAACATGGAGCAAGATTAGCAGAACCCGGTGAGTTTACACTTAGAGCGTTCTTAAATAACAAAATTGATTTGTCTCAAGCTGAAGCAGTTTCTGATTTGATTAATTCAGAAAATCAATCTTCACATCAAGCAGCAATCAGTCAGCTAAAGGGCGGAATTAGTGATTTAATAAAACAATTGAAAAAAGACATTCTTCAATTTACTTCTCTGGTTGAGTTAGAACTTGATTTTGGAGAAGAGGATGTAGAATTTGCTAATAGAAATCAATTAAAAAACACATTATTAACGATAGTTGAACAAATACAAAGTTTGTTAATTTCATTTAATTCTGGCAATGCGGTTAAAAAAGGAATTCCTGTAGCCATCGTTGGACGTCCGAATGCTGGGAAGTCATCATTGCTTAATTATTTGTTAAAAGACGACAGAGCAATAGTTTCTACAATTGCAGGCACAACGAGAGATACCATTGAAGAGAAATTTAATATCAATGGAATAACATTTAGATTAATAGACACTGCAGGAATTAGAGAAACAGAAGATGAAATAGAAAAAATAGGGGTAGAAAAAACTCTAACGAAAATAAATGAAGCGCAAATCGTATTGTATGTTTTTGATGTTTTAGAAATTAACGAAGAACAAGTACTTAGTGATTTAGAAAATATACCTTCTGATAAAAAAGTCATTGTAGTTGGAAATAAAATGGATGTTGCAAATGTGCAATACGATAAAATTAAACCTGTATTAATTTCTGCAAAATTTGGCAACAACATCAATGAGTTAGAACATGAATTATGCTTAGATTATGAAACTGTTTTGGCAAATTCAAATTCCATCATCATTAATCAAAGACATTTTCAATCATTAAGCAACAGTTTGACCTATTTAAATCAAGCAATACAGGGAATAGATTCTCAAATCCATACAGATTTATTAGCAGAGGATTTAAAAATGGCAATCTATTATTTATCTGAAATTACAGGTGAAATTACCAACGATGAAATTTTGGCTAATATATTTAGTCAGTTTTGTATCGGAAAGTAACTATCTTTCCTTTGTTTCATAAATGCCTGTTATTGTTAGCTTTTAGCTGATTTATCTTTCCTTTATTTGTTGCCCAACTCCACTTTTTTACCTATATTTGTTGCCTGATTGTTGCCCAGATTTGTTGCCCACAAATCAGGCAACACTCGGGAGAGAACATGCTACATACAGCTACAAGCTGCTACATGTAGCAACAACAGGCAACAAAATGAGCAGCAACATTCGTCTTCAAAAAACT
>CAYVDH010000143.1:0-9345 GCA_964450355.1 uncultured Flavobacteriaceae bacterium | reverse complement strand
TTTCTATTTGAATTTTTAAAAAATACCAACTATCTTTGCACTCGATAAAAAAAACGGTGGTTATAGCTCAGTTGGTTAGAGCATCGGTTTGTGGTACCGAGGGTCGTGGGTTCGAGCCCCATTATCCACCCAAAATTAAAATGAAAAGTCTGTTTCCAATGAAACGGACTTTTTTTATTTAAATAATTCTCTTTTTTTACTCAAATTTGTATTTTTAAAATGACCATGAACTTCAAAAAAATAATTACAGTTAGTATTGCAATTTTCATCAGCTTACAGTCTATCATTTTTGCCCAAGGCAGTCGGTTTTTCAATATGGAAGAGGCAGTATTGATGGTGGATAAAACTACCAATAAATCATTAAGGCCAAAATCTTTAGCTCAAATGCAATGGCTACCTGGTGGAAATAAATATTCGTACGTAGCATCCAATAAATTATTTATTTTATCAATAGAAAATGAAATCTTAGATACTTCCATCAATTTAAATACGTTAAATAATGCCATACAATTGTTAGATAAAAAAATAAAATTTGATTTTTTTCCTAGCATTGAATGGATAGACAATGATAATTTTAAAATTGGGCATCAAAATAAATACTACAATTTCAATGTTTCTAATACAGCATTCAGAGAACTGATGGATATACCAAGTGAAGCACAGCACATAGAGTATTTAAAATCAAAAAATGCCATAGCTTATGTCTTGAATAACAACATTGAAATTAAATGGAACAATACCACAATCAAAATTACAGATGATGGTGGAAATGGAATTGTTTATGGTCAAACTGTGCATCGCAATGAGTTTGGTATTTCCAAAGGGCTTTTTTGGAGTCCTAAAGGAAATAAAATAGCTTTTTATAGAATGGATGAAACCATGGTGACAGATTATCCAATTTATGATAACACTAAAAATCCAGCAACTACTTTCAATACTAAATACCCAATTGCAGGAGCTAAAAGCCATCATGTCACTGTGGGAGTATATGATTTAACAACACTTAAAACAGTGTATTTGGAAACGGGTCTTCCAGCAGATAAATATTTAACAAACATATCTTGGAGCCCTGATGAAAATTCAATATACATTCAAGAAGTAAATAGAGGGCAAAATCAATTGTTTTTAAATAAATACAATGCCAATGAAGGCAACATGATTGAAACAATTCTTGAAGAAAGAAACGAGAAATATGTAGAGCCTGAAAATCCAATAGTTTTTTTGCCAAATGACGAAAATAAATTCATTTATCAATCAGAAAAAGATGGATTTAATCATTTGTATTTATACAACACAAACGGCAATTTGATTGAACAATTAACTAGCGGAAAATGGATGGTTACAGATTTTATGGGGTTTGATGAAAATGGTGATAATTTATTTTTTGAAAGCACTAAAGAAAGTCCTTTAGAAAGACATTTATACAGCATAGGAATCAATGGTAAAAACTTAAAAAAGCTAACAAACGAACAAGGTGTAAATTTCAGTTTAATTAATTCAAAAGGAACTGCATTTATCAATTCTTTATCTAACCCAACTACTCCAAAAAAAATAAGCATATTCAAAGCAAATGGTGATTTAATCAAGGAGCTATTAAACGCACCCAATCCTTTATCCGAATTTAAATTAGGTGAAACTTCTGTATTCCCAATTGTAAACAATGGAACTGTTTTGTATTGCAGAATGATTACTCCACCAGATTTTGATAAAAATAAAAAATATCCTGTAGTAATTTATGTTTATGGAGGTCCGCACGCTCAAATGATAAACAATGGTTGGTTGTCTGGCAGTAATTTGTGGATGCAATTAATGGCACAACAAGGGTTCATAGTGTTTACTTTAGACAACAGGGGTTCAAGTTACAGAGGGTTTGAATTTGAAAGTTCTGTTCACCGCCAATTAGGGGTGAATGAATTAAATGATCAATTGGCAGGTTTAAATTACATAAAAAAATTAAGTTATGTGGACGAGAATAGGATAGGAGTTCACGGTTGGAGTTTTGGTGGGTTTATGACCACTACTATGATGACTAGGACTCCAGGTTATTTTAAAGTAGGTGTAGCAGGAGGTCCAGTAATTGATTGGTCATTGTACGAAGTAATGTACACCGAAAGGTACATGGATACTCCCGAAGAAAATAAAGAAGGTTACAAGAATTCTAATTTGTTGAATTACATTAAGAATTTAGATGGGAAATTATTGATGATACATGGTTGTGATGATGATGTGGTATTATGGCAACACAGTTTATTGTATGTGAAAGCTGCTGTAGATGCTGGAAATACCAATTTAGATTATTTTGTTTATCCTGGTCATCAGCACAATGTAATGGGAAAAGACAGGGTGCATTTGATGCAAAAAATCACCAATTATTTCATGGATAATCTATAATTGATTGATATGAAAAAATGGATTTTTATTGCATTGTTAGTTGTTATTGGAGTAGGATATTATATCTACCAACAAGGCATTTCGATTAAACAGCCAGAGTTTAAATCAATATCAAATTTTAATGTAGATAGTGTTGTAAAATACATGGCTTATGTTAAATGCGATGTCAATTTGTATAATCCAAATAAATTGGGAGCTCAATTGTACAATACTGAATTGAAAATATTGAGCAACGGTGTAGAAATTGGTGAAGTGTTTCAAAGTTCACACACTGAAATTCCACCTCAAAGCGAATTCATTGTTCCATTGTCATTTAAAATTGATTTAATAAAAGGTGGTTACAGCCAAACACTCTCTGGGTTAATCAATCAAGCACTGAGTAAAGAAAAAAAATTGCCAGTAAAATTCAAGGGTGTAGCTAGAATCAAAGCCTTGGGTATCACACAAAAAGTTGACATTGAATTTGATGATGAATTAACCATTAAATAACCCTTTGCTATTCAACTTATGATTTTAATTGTATATACAACCTCGTACAGAAAGGGAAGTGATATGTTTAGAATAGCATCGGAAACATTGAGAAACGAATTCAAACAACAAGGGAATAATGAGGTAGTGTGTCGAGGTATTTTGGGTAAAAAGGACTTAGTTGAATTGTTTCATACAATCCAGAAAGAACTTAAAACGATAGATGAATTACATTTTATTGGGCATTCAGGAATGTATGGTCCCATGTATGGCACGGTGAATTACCCCGAACAGTTTAGTCCTTATGAGTTAAGAACACTTCAAATCCCATTTTCGAATAACGCCAAAGCTTATTTTCATTGTTGTCGTTCTGCCAGATGGTTTGCCCCCTATTTTGCAGAACAATTTAATGTGGAAACCTTTGGATACCATTGGTACACGGCATTCTCCACGGATAGAACTAAGTTTAAAAAAGCGAATTCAAGTTCCAAACAGATATTTGCTGTAGGTTGTCCTGGTAAAAAATCTCATGGAATAGTTGCATCCATTAGAAAGTATTCAGGTACCATGACTTTGGAAAAAATAAAATCATTTAAAGGCAATGAAATTGGAAAAGATTCTTCATACAACAAGGTTGCACATTTATACGCTGAAGCCTTTAAAGACATTAAAGTAAGGCATGATGAGTGGCATTGGTTAAATAAACATTTGCCCAAAGATAAAAACATAAAAGTATTGGATTTAGGTTGTGGCAATGGTTCGTTATTGAAAGAATTATCACCTTCTATAAGCTCAGGCATAGGTATTGATGCTTCAGAATCAATAATAAACTATGCAATAAAATTAAATGAAAGCAATTCAAACATTGAATTTAAAGTCATTAATGAACTTGTTTTGCCTGTTCATGATCAATCAATCGATGTTGTCATTTCGATGTTGTCTTTTCGTTATTTAGATTGGGATCCAATAATGAATGAAATAAAAAGAGTGTTAAAACCCGGAGGAAAAGTATTGATCATAGACATGGTGAATGTACCAGTAAAATGGCATGAAATCCATTTGTTTTTATACGATAAAATAATCAATTACATTCAGAGATTGAAAAACCCTCAGTTTTATAATGAGTTAAAGAAATTAGTAACTTCTCCTGATTGGGCAAACATGTTAAAGTACAATCCTATCAGGTCGGAACACGAAATGAAGTGGTATTTAGAAAGTAGATTTCCTGGAAAAAAGATTGAAAAAATAAACATTGGTTATAATTCTTGTATTATAGCGTTTGATTCTGGAAACATAGAAAACATAAGCAACATTAATTTAAGTTATCCTTAAATATGAAGATTGGAATATGTGATTATGGCATTGGAGGTTTGGGTTTATACAAACTTTTAAGACGAGATTCAAAAGCTGACATTGTTTACCTATCAGATACAGGATATACACCTTATGGCAAAGTGCACGAAGATGAATTAAAATTAAGAATTGAAAAAGTGCTTAGTTTTTTTAAAAAATTAGACATCAATCATGTTGCCATAGCATGCAATGCTGCCAGCACTGTAATTAATGACAACGAAGTCTTAATAGGTGTAATTAAACATGCTGCGAATAAAGTAGTGGAAATAGGCGCGAAGGAAATTGCTGTTTTAGGTGGTAAAAGAACGGTTGAGTCTAACAGATATAAACAGTTATTAGAGCCCATAGGCATTTCAGTTTTTCAATCCATAGGCCAAGAGTTATCAATTAAGATTGAAGCTGGCGATATTGATTCAGATGAACTAATGTTGAATATAGAAAATGCATTAAGTCCAATCCAACACATTCAATACATTTTGTTGGCGTGTACACATTATCCAGTGATAATAGATAGTTTGCAAAAGGCAGCTAAAAACTCGGTATTTATAGATCCCATAACAGAGATGCACAAATGGATCATGAATAATTGGCAAGTGAATATAGGGGGAGAGTCAACTTCAACTTGGATGACAACTGGCAGCGAAGAGCAGATGAAACAGTCAGCATTAACTTGTTTTAATGTGCAACTACATAATGTAGAGAAGGTGCCAATATCATTGAATAATCATGAGATTAAATAGAATGCTTATGTAAAATAAGTCTATAATTTGTTTAAGCCATATAATCAGCCTATTTTTGCGGGAAATATAAATAAGTAATAACATGGCTACAGCTTCAGATTTATCAGTAGGTCAATTCATTAGGCACAATGGGGAATTGGTTCAAATCATAGAATACATTCACAGAACACCAGGAAACTTAAGAGCATTTTATCAAGCAAAGATGAAAAATGCCAAAACAGGAAAATCAGTAGAACACAGATTTAATCCTGGAGAAAAAGTAGAACAAGTAAGAGTAGAAGTTCGAGAACTTGCTTATTTATACAAAGAAGGTACCGATTTAATATGCATGGACAATGAATCGTTTGAGCAATACAACATTCCTGAACATTATTTTGGAGAAGCAGCTGCTTTCATGATTGAAGGAATGACTATATTGGTATCATTTGAAAATGGCGATACTCCAATAGGAGCTCAACCTCCAACGCATGTTGAACTTGAGGTAACCTACACTGAGCCTGGAGTAAGAGGAGATACTGCAACAAACGCATTAAAACCAGCTACAGTATCAACAGGTGCAACATTGATGGTGCCATTGTTTGTGGATACCAACGATAAAATTAAAATTGATTTAAGAACCATTGCATACGTAGAGAGAGTAAAGTAAAATGAATCAGTTTTTTTCTACCGAAGAAAATTTTTTAGGCATAACTGAATCTGAACTTTTCGAATACGAAAGTTCTAAAGTAGTGATTCAATCTGCTCCATACGAATTCACAAGTTCTTATTTACAAGGAAGTGATAAAGGTCCTGAAGAAATAATAAATGCTAGTCATTTTGTTGAATTTTATGATGAAGAAACAGATCAAGAAGCTTACAAAAAAGTAGGCATATGCACCTTAAAACCTTTAGATTTTACAAATAAAGTAAATATTGATGCAGTTAACTTGATTGAAGATTCAACTAATTTTCATTTAGAACAAGGTAAATTTGTAGTCTCTCTTGGTTCAGAACACACTGTTTCATTGGGTTTTGTTAAAGCCTTTGCCAAACATCATTCTGATTTTTCAGTATTGCAAATCGATGCACATAGTGACTTAAGATCATCTTATCACGATAATCCATATTCTCATGCTAGTGTGCTTGCAAGAATTCATGATTTAGGTTTGCCTATTTGTCAAGTTGGGATAAGAGCTCAATGTAAAGAAGAAGCTGAACTGATTAAAAGTTCTTCACTGATTAACACCTTTTATGCCCATCAATTATACAACAACAATCAATGGATGGATGATTGCATTTCAAAATTAAAAGACAAAGTGTATATCACTATAGATGCCGATGGATTTGACCCCTCAGTAATGCCCGCAGTTGGTACAGCTGAACCAGGAGGATTAACTTGGCATCAGGGACTAGAATTCCTAAGAAAAGTAAGTGAAAAAAAACAAATCATCGGATTTGATGTGGTAGAATGTGCTCCAAAAGAAGGAGAAATTTTAACTCAATTTAACTTAGCTAAATTAGTTTATAAAATCATTGGTTATTGTTGTTTAAATAACCAATTATCTCAATGAAAAGAATATACTTAGATAATGCAGCTACTACTCCTATCGACCCAGAAGTCGTAGAAGTAATGACCCAAGTGATGAAAGAAGATTTTGGAAATCCATCATCATCCCATGCAGATGGTAGAAAAGCCAAAGCGCATGTTGAATCAAGTAGAAAAACCATTGCTACTATTTTAAATTGTTTGCCTTCTGAAATCTATTTTACATCAGGTGGGACAGAAGCAGATAACACCATCATTAGGTCTTGTGTTGAGTCATTAGGAATAAAGAACATCATTACTTCTCCTATAGAACATCACGCTGTGTTGCATACAGTAGAAGATCTTGAACACAAAGGGTTAGTTAAGGTTCACTTTGTAAAATTATATGAAAATGGTCATGTTGATTTATTGCATCTTGAAGAATTGTTAAAAAGCAATGAACACGTTTTAGTAACTTTAATGCATGGAAATAATGAGGTTGGTAATTTGTTGGCAATAGAAAAAGTAGCTAATCTTTGTAAACAAAACAATGCCTATTTTCATAGCGATACCGTTCAATCCATGGGTTATTATGAATTTGATTTAGCACAATTAAATGTAGATTTTATGGTAGGAGCAGCACATAAATTTAATGGACCTAAGGGCATAGGATTTATGTTTATAAGAAAGGGGGTTAAATTAAAGCCACATTTAACAGGAGGTGCTCAAGAAAGAGAAATGAGGGGCGGAACAGAAAATGTATATGGCATAGTTGGCTTAGCTAAAGCGTTAGAAATTTCATACAGGGATTTGAAACAAAAACAAAAGCACATTTCAAATTTGAAACAATTGATGATAGAAAAATTTGAACAAGAATTGCCTTTTGTGAAATTTAATGGCGATGCAAAGGGACAAAGTTTATACACTGTATTAAATGTTGCATTTTGTCCACCAGCTGCAGGTGAATTACTTTTGTTTAATTTCGATTTAAATCACATATCTATTTCTGGAGGAAGCGCTTGTTCTTCGGGCAGCAATAAAGGTTCGCATGTTATAAGAGCAATAGGTAAAAACTTAGATTGCTCACCTGTTCGCTTTTCTTTTGGGAAATACAATACAGAACAAGAAATTAACAAAGTATTTAATTACATTAAAGAATTGTTTTTAGCAGAAGCTAAACATGAATGATTGATACAATTTGAAAAAAATCAACATAGCAATTGACGGTTATTCCAGTTGTGGAAAAGGTACATTAGCCAAAGAACTAGCTCATGAATTATCGTATTTATTTATAGATACTGGTGCAATGTATAGAGCTGTAACTTATGCCATCATTCAACAAAACATACAACTAGACGATGACATTGCAATTCAAAACTTATTGAACAACATATGCATAGAATTTAAATACGATGCAAATACAAATTATTACAATACGTATTTAAATGGGGTGAATATTGAAAATGAAATAAGAACTATGGAAGTGAGTTCAATGGTGAGCCCAGTAAGTAAAATAGGAATTGTAAGAGAAGAATTGGTAAAACAACAAAAGAAAATAGGAGAGAGCAAAGGCGTTGTTATGGATGGTAGAGACATAGGTACAGTGGTGTTTCCAGATGCGGAACTCAAATTGTTTATGACAGCTAAACCAGAAATTAGAGCAGAAAGAAGATGGAATGAATTAAAAGCTAAAGGAAATACTCAAATAAGTTTTGAAGATGTTTTAACTAATTTAAATCAACGAGATTTTCAAGATTCAAACAGAGAAAATAGCCCTCTAAAAAAAGCCGAAGATGCAGTAGAAATTGATAATTCAAATTTAACTAGAGAGGAACAAAAAAACATTGCTTTGGATTTAGCCTTAGAAAAAATAAACAACATATCATGAGGCAATACAGCATTAACGATATTAAACAAGAGTTAAGTTACAAAAGCTCTAAAGAATTAATGTCATTGGTGTTAAAATTGGCTAAATATAAAAAAGAAAACAAAGAGTTAGCTGCCTATTTATTGTTTCAATCGGACGATGTTGATCATTATATTGAGCAAGTTAAATTGTATATTAAGGGTGAATTTGATGAATTGTTGTTTGACAACAATTACAAAGCGACAAAACAAGTAAGAAAAATCATCAGAATAGCAAATAAGTACATAAAATACAGTGGGTCAGATAAAGTTCAGGTCGAAGTGTTATTGCTTGTCCATGATTTAATTCAACCCATAGCTAAAAAGAAACAAAGTTATACTCCGTACACAACAATTTTAGAAAATCAAAAAAACAAAATCGTTAAATCCATTTCTAAACTACACGAAGATTTACAACACGATTATTTGAAATTAATTCAAAATTGGGGTTAAAATTACTATAAATTGTTAATTTAAATTGTTATATTTCAATTTGTTGAAGTTTTATTAAACCAATTTGTGCATAATAAAAGATAAAAAACTCTTTTTATTTTAAAATATTATTTTACCTTTGTTCTGTAATTAGAAAAGTATGTTTTCCAAATCTTGTGAATACGCCATAAAAGCCATGATTTTTGTAGCACAAAAGTCAAAGGATAATAACAGGGTAGGAGTAAAGGAAATTTCACAGGGTATAGATGCACCTGAACATTTTATTGCAAAAATTTTGCAAGAACTGAGTAGAAAAAGATTAGTGCAATCTGCCAAAGGTCCAAATGGAGGGTTTTTTCTAACCAGCGAGGACTTAAAAATTTCTTTAGCCGATATTGTTAAAGCTATAGATGGTGATAAATTGTATTTAGATTGTGTATTGGGATTAAAAACCTGTTCTGAAAAAAATCCTTGTCCAGTTCATCATCAATACAAAGAAATCAAAAGAAATTTAATTAATTCAATAATAATAGGGTAATGGCAAACAGAATA
>CAYVDH010000142.1:0-9348 GCA_964450355.1 uncultured Flavobacteriaceae bacterium | reverse complement strand
TATTGGTTAATTGATATTGGTTATTTGTTAATTGTTATTTGTTAAAACGTTAGGGTAAAAAAAATTATTACCATTGGTATTAAAATTCAAAAATATATAAATCTGAAAATTCAAAAATCCAAAAATAAACTCTACCATCTAACATCCCCTCACCTCCAACATGTTTTACATCCTCTCAGGAGCATGAATACCCATTAATTGTAAACAAGTTTTAATTGTTGTTGCTGTTTTATGTCCTAAGTATAATCTCAATTGTTTTTTGTCTTCGTTTTCCTCTCTTACAAATGGAGCATCGTTGTATAAACGATTGAAAGCCTTAGCAAGTTTTAAACAGTAATTAGCAATGATTGATGGAATGTAGTTATCTGCTGCTACTTTTAATTCTTTGTCGTACTGCAACAATTCCACAACTAACTTTTTTTCACTTTCTAATAAATCAATACTCAAATTCAGGTTTGATGAAGCAGTGTAATTAGCTACTTTTAATAAACTTTGAATTCGTGCATAGGTGTATTGTACAAATGGTCCAGTATCTCCTTGCATGTCTATGGAATCAGCAGGATTAAATAACATTCTTTTCTGCGGATCTACTTTTAACATGAAAAATTTTAATGCTCCCATTCCAATGGCATCATACAATGCACTTTTTTCGTCCTCGCTAAATCCATCGGTTTTTCCTAATTCTTCTGTTTTTTCTTTAGCTGTTTCATGCATTTCTTGCATTAAATCATCGGCATCTACTACCGTGCCTTCTCTGCTTTTCATTTTTCCACTTGGCAAATCTACCATGCCATAACTTAAATGATAACAGCCATCTGCCCAACTTTTTCCCAGTTTTTTAAGGATTAAAAACAACACTTTGAAATGGTAATCTTGTTCATTTCCTACCACATATACACTTTTATCAAAATTAAATTCTTTGTGTTTAAGATCAGCAGTGCCTATATCTTGAGTGATGTAAACGCTGGTGCCATCCGACCTCAATACTAACTTCTCGTCTAATCCTTCTTCAGTCAAATTAATCCAAACGCTGCCATCTTCTTTCTTGTAAAATACCTGTTTAGACAATCCTTCTTCAATGATGTCTTTTCCTAAAATATAGGTATTGCTTTCATAATAATATTGGTCAAAATTAACTCCTAGTTTTTTATATGTAACATCAAAGCCAGCATATACCCATGCATTCATGGTTTTCCATAATTCCATGGTTTCTTTATCTCCATTTTCCCATTTCCTCAATAATTCTTGAGCCTGTTCAAAGATAGGAGCTTTCTTTTTGGCATCTTCTTCAGTCATGCCTTTGCTTATCAATACATTGATTTCTTCTTTGTAATGCTTGTCAAATAACACATAGTATTTTCCAACTAAATGATCGCCTTTTAATCCGGATGATTCTGGAGTTTCATTGTTTCCAAACAATTTCCAAGCCAACATGCTTTTACAAATGTGTATGCCCCTGTCGTTAATTAAGTTTATTTTTTTAACTTGATGACCATAAGCGTTTAAAATTTCTGCAACACTGTATCCCAATAAATTGTTGCGAATGTGACCTAAATGCAATGGTTTATTGGTGTTAGGGGAGGAGTATTCTATTAAAATGGTTTGCGGATTTTGTGTTTTGGCTGGCTGATTGTTTTTTATTTCAGTGAGCCAATAATGGTCATTTAATTCAATGTTCAAAAACCCTTTAACGCAATTAAAAGATTTTATCTCGGGCATGAGTGTTTGTAAAGCACTGCCTATTTCATGACCTGTTTGCTCAGGACTTTTCCTGCTGAATCTCACATAAGGGAACACAACAAATGTGAAATCACCAATAAAATCCTCGTTGGTGCTTTCTAATTTTATTGAATCTACTGCTACTGAATTTTGATACAATTCGTGTAATAGTTGACTTAATTTTTCCTTCATTTTCAATTCTACAGACATGCTACAAAGATATTTACATCCTATGAATATAAAAAATGAGTTTCAAATGCTACATTTTCATTTTGTATGTCTATAACTGAATTTTAACTTCTTGTTTTTTGTTTTATTATTGTATGTTATATGGCTATTCGCATTCAATCCATTCAACAACTTTATTCGTTTTTTAAAGATTGCCAACTTGAATTCACTACCGATACTAGAAAATTAAAACCTAATACATTATTTGTTGCCTTGAAAGGCGATAATTTTAATGGAAATTCTTATGCTAGTTTTGCTGTAGAAAATGGTTGTAAATATGCCTTAGTTGACGAAATATTTGAAGATAATGATCAGTTTTTGTTAGTAGAAGATGTGTTAAAATCTTTTCAAGACTTGGCTACTCATCATAGAAAATTAAATAAAGCTAAAATCATTGGCATAGGTGGCAGCAATGGTAAAACAACCACAAAAGAGCTTTTGTTTTCAGTATTAAATACTCAATTCATTTGCCAATGCACACAAGGCAATTTGAACAATCATATAGGTGTACCAATGACCCTTCTTTCTCTTAAAGATGAAACAGAGATAATGATTGTTGAATTAGGGGCAAACAAAGCTGGTGATATAAATGAATTATGTGAAATTGCTTTACCTGATTACGGCATCATTACCAATATTGGGAAAGAACATCTGATGGGATTTGGTGACATAGAAGGAGTTGCAAAAGCTGAAAGTGAACTGTTTGATTTTTTAAATAAAAGCAATGGCTTTTCATTTGTCAACGAAGATGATTTTTGGTTGAACAACATGAGCAAAAGACTTTCAAAGCAAAAAAAATACAACATCAATCAAGTAGAAATAGGTCATTTAGTGCCTGACATTTGCATTGATTACCGTGGGTATAAAATTCTATCAGTATTGATGGGAGAACACAATTTACAGAACATTGTTGCAGTCATTTCAATTGCGGAACATGTTGGCATCAATCCTGAAAACATTAAAAAAGGCATTGAATCATACAGTCCTAAAAACAACAGGTCGCAATGGGTGAAAACGGATAGAAATAATCATGTATTATTAGATGCATACAATGCCAATCCAAGCAGTGTTATGGCAGCATTAAAAACTTTCAATTTAATGAAAGGAGATAAAATAGTGCTTTTAGGTGATATGTATGAGTTAGGTGAGCATGAAATAAACGAGCACATTGAAATCATCAATGAATGTAAATCCCTGAATTTTGAAAAAGTTTATTTTGTGGGTGAAATATACATGAAGGCAAGTGCAGGATTCGATGAATTTAATTTCTTTGAATCAAAAGAACATGCAATTAAAGAATTACTCAATCTAGGCATCATAGATACCACAATCATGATAAAAGGTTCAAGAGGAATGAAAATGGAAGATTTTTTAGAAGTGTTTTAATCTTCGTAATCGTCACCGGGTTTGTCTTTACTGAATTGATCTTCATCTTCATCAGATGAGTCATCAGTTTCTTCGTTGCTTAAATCAATTTCATCGATGTCCAAATCGTCAAACATTTGTTTCAGTTGAGACGAAACTTTCACCAAATAAATAGTGTCATCTGTTTCTACTCTTACTGCTGAAATTAACTCACCTTTAGCATTTGGAAATTTTATGATGTTATTTTCATAGCCATTAGGGTAAAGTTCTCCTAGCTTGTTTACTATCTCTTCTGGGACATTGCTGTAATCTACTATTCGTCTTTTTTTCTCCATAGGGTAGTGCAAAAATAGAATGAGAATTTATACTTGCAACTTTTTTTTTAATTTTTTTTAAAAAAAATTAATTCTTGATTTTTTCAAGCTATTTGCTTTTGCTTTTTTAAGCGCCATTTTTTTGTTTAAGTTTTATAAAATCTAAGTATGAATCAATGATTTGCCTTCTATACAATCGTTCTTGTTTGCGCTCTTTTGTATTTAATTTTACTTCGGCTTTTAACTTCATTAAATCCGATTTTACAGTCATTATTTTAATTTTAAAGGTGTCTTCTAAGACAAAAGTGTTTTTTACAACAGCATTTTGATACAAAAAGGACTCAATTTCATCTATGTTTTTTAATAAATGATTTTCTATCCAAAATTCGATGTACGTTTTATGAGTTTCACCCCTTGTATAATTTACGATATCGTTGCTCAATACGGTGTTGTTAGCAATGTATATCAAATCATCGTCATCGTTAATTAACTGCACATTTAACAACGATATGTTGATGATTTTGCCCTTGTGTTCTCCAATTCTGATGTAATCATTTAGGGCTATCTGGTTGTTAAACATCAATATCATTCCATTGATGGCATTGGATATGTAATCTTTAGAAACAATAGCAATAGCAGCAGCAATGATGGAAATGGAAGTAAAAAATTCTTTAATGTTTACTTTCAACAACAACAATACCAATATGACAAATAAAATGGAAAGTAAAATGTAATAAATGGTACTAACTCCAATCACAAAATTGTCTCTTTTTACAGCATTTGTTCTTTTTTTATAAATGTATAAAATGAATTGCTTAAGTGTAAATAGTCCTAGAATGATAAACAATACTGGGATAGTTTTAGGATAATCATTAAAATCTATTTTCATTTTATTCTTTTGTTTTTAATTCTTTGTTCTAATTTTTCAACCTCAATGATGTTACCCAATTGTAGTTGAATATTTTTTAAGTTTTGCAAAGCTAATTCCAAATCAGGATTTAAAGACAATGCTTTATCAAAATATTTTTTTGCTTTACCTAATTCTTTGTTATTTAATTCTATTAAACCTAAATAAGCATAACTTTCTGAAGTTTTTGAATACAATTTGTTGTATTCTGTCAATTGAATCTCAGCTACTTTATATTGTTTTATTTGTATTAGAAACCATGCATATTGCAATTTAAAATCTAAATTTTGGGGTTGAATAGTCAAACAGTTTTGAAACCATTCTTTAGCTTCTGCTTGTTTGTTTGAGCTTTCATAGGCCTTGGCTATTCTGTAACACGACCAAGCATCTTTTTTAATTTCATTGTTGTCCAAATTCATTTTCAATAGGTCATTGTATTGTTTTAATACATAATAAAGATGAATCAAAGTAATTTGATGTGTTGAATTATTAGAATTTAATTTTTTGCTTTTTTCAACAGCTTTGTTGATGTAAATTGAATTGTTATCAAATTTTTCAAAATAGGAAATGTAAGCCTCAGTTTCTGTATTGACATCAGGATTTTTGTTGGTAATGCATCTCAATCCTTTTATTTTTAATGGTGTTGTGTCCTTGGTCAATGCACTTGGTTTTCTTATAAAATGGTCGTGAATACTCACATGTGGAATATCGGCAGTGCCTTGCAATGGCATATGACAAGCAACACAATTGTTGTTTTTTTTCAGTAACAATTCTTTGTTTTCAGTGCATGTTTTTTGTTTTGTTTTATGGCATTGATTGCAAGTTTGATTGAATTTTTCAATGTTTGTTTTTCTAACGGATACATGAGGATTATGACAGCTTATGCAAGTAAATCCTGCTTTACCATCTTTATTGATGTCGCCTTTTACTGACGAAATAAAACATTTGCTTTGCTGAAACCTCTCCGCATGTGCAGCCATTATCAATTGTTCTCCATTTTCGTATTCTGGCGAGAATTGATCAAACGTATGAGTTAGTGACATGCCAGGTCTAAAATCTGTGAATTTTTTACCCGGTTTTAACACAGCATTTCCCTGTAAATGGCATCTTTGACAAACATCTATTTGCAATTTCCAAGGCAATTTTCCCGGGTTAACAATGGTATAATCTATGCCGTTTTTTACATCTACTACATGTCCATTTCTCATCTCTTTTACATGCAATTCACCCGGACCATGACACCTTTCACAATTAATTCCATGAGGTACTTCTAGATATTGATTCAGTGATTCCTCATTGTGATTAGGCATAGCATTATGACAACTCATGCACTCTAATCCAATTTTTCTTGAGAACCGAGTATTGTTGCCATTTTCAAATCCAGGTGGTAAATCCCATTTTCCTTTTTGTGTATAAAAAGTAATAGGCGCTTGAAACAAATATCCATTTTCTGAAGTGAAGTGCGAATTTGTATGATGTCCCGAACCTATGATGTAAGTAATTTCTTCGATTCTTGAATGGGTAGTGTCTTTTCCATTCAATCTAAATTCGTGAAGATAAAAGGTGTTATTTTTCCAATATGGATAGTAATACAAATCAAGATATGCATCATAAACAGCCTGATTGTTTTTAAAATTTGCAGATGTTTTTTCAAGGCTTGCTACATGAAAACTTTGACCCATACCAGTTTCTTTAAAAGTTTCAAATTTGTCTAAGTGGCAAGATTTGCAGCTTTCTATTCCTACATAGTTTACTGTGTCATGATGATTAAGGTACAGCAATTGTTCGGTGTGCAAAGTGTTGTCTTTACACATAGTTAAAATAACTAAAGCAATAAAAAATATTATTGTAAAAGTTATCCTTTTTGCCAATTGTTTAATTGTCTATTGATCGATATGCCATTGCTCCACCAATTAAATTTCTCACTTTAGTGAAGCCATTTTTTTCTAAAAATGCTTTTGCAGCAGCACTTCTCATTCCACTTTTACAGTGAACAATGATTTCTTCATTTTTTAATTCCTCTAAATCATCAATTTTAGATTGCAAATCGCCAAGGGGGATTAAAGTTCCATTCATGTTGTATTCATCATACTCATATTGTTCCCTTACGTCAATTAAATTAATTTTTGTGTTGGATTTTATCAGTGATTTAAGTTCTTCTGCTGTGATGTCTTGCATTTTATTGGGATTAATTTTTGATGATTTTTTTTGAAAAAACATGATTGTTATAGTCAGTTATTTGTATAATATAAAGCCCAGATTGAAGGTGTTTCACAGGGATTTCATGTGTGTTTTCATTAGTTTCAAATACTGTTTTCCCAGTAATATCTATTAGTTTTATGGTTTTAAATTCTGTTTCAGATTCAATTTTTAAAATATCGTTTTCTGCAATTGGGTTAGGGTATATAGTGATGTCTATATCTTGAGTTATTGTTTTTTCGATGTTTGTTAAAGTTTTTATTTTAGCACCTACTATAGGTCTAATCATTACTGCCCCAGTTACGTTGGCTGATACCGATTCCCAATAGCCTAATAAATTGTAAAAAATATTAGGGTTTTTACCTCCTGATTTAGCGTACAAATAATTGTTGTCATACCCAACATTCAACATGAAATTGTTGTTTTGTTTCCAACCTACATAATAGGTGCCAGCAGTCATTGGTAATATGGTGTCAAATATAAAATCTACAAACCCATTGATGCTGTCTTTGTATATTGTAGTGTTCAATGGCAATGTGTAAATAGTGACATCATTGGGATTAGGACTTGGAGGTTCGCTAATGGATTTCCAAATTTTAAGTTCAAAATATTTGTATTGAACATCAGCTATGGATCGGTTAAAAAAGATGGATAACCCTCTTAATGTATCAGCTTTGTCCAATTGATGTTTGATAGCCACATAACCCGGACCATTAGGAAGAGAAGCATAATCCAAACCGAATCCTCCCTCAGCAGTTCCATCATCATGGGCAAAGTAATTTTCAAATTTGGTTGTTTTTGTATATTCGTTGTTGTTACCTAAATTGTTGTATTCAGAGGTGGTTATATCGTTACTTAGTAAATTAATTTTATATTTAACTGAAATTTGAGGGCTTTTGCTAGAAAATGTGTCCAATGATGGAGAAATTAATTTTCTACTGAAGTCTATTTGTGAATTTACATTTTCATTGACTGCACCAAATGGAATGTTTTTAATGATGCTGTTGTATTTATTATAGGCTGTATATCCAAATCCAACATTAATAGGAGAGGTTTCAAAGGTGTTGTTTCTAATTGTTAATATAACACTGTCTAAAACATGAAAATTTGGATTAACCTTGAAATGATTATATGGCATGCTTTCATAAAACTTCAATGGACCAATTGGAATTTTATTGATAGCTACTTCTGCAATCAGAGTATCATGTCTATTTCTGCCAAGATTCATTCTTACATAATCCAAATGCCATTGATTCATGTTGCCAGTATTTTTGGTGAAATTGATGAATCGAAATTGAAATCCACTGTATAAATAATCATTGGATAATATGCCTACCAGCACTTGTTTGAATGGCTTTACTCCACTGCCAGTTTGTTTCCAAACTGTTTTCCAAGTCCCATCCGATTTTTTAAACTTGAGCACTAATGAATCGCTGTTATCTAAAATATCTCCTAATCCTTGTGCTTGATAAAAGAAACTAAGGTATATGGAATCTGCTATGCTGTAATTGGTTACAACACTTAATTTTATATAGTTTTTTAAATTGATAGGATTGGACGTAAGCGTGTCACTAGCCCCATGGGTATTGCCACTCAAAGGTCGGTAAGGGACACCTTTCTCATTGAGATTATCAAAAGTAGCTACACCATAAGAAGGAGGAGAGATAGGAAAATGCGAATTGATATACACTTGTTTATCCATCCAAATTCGGGTATCGGGATACACATTGGTGGAAGTGAAATCGTCCATAAAACCAAGTTTAAGTGTATCTGTAATTGCTCGTTTTTTTGATGAAGTTACTTTACTTTGATGAATTAATTGTTGATTTTTTTGTAAAGTAGTGATGATTGGACCTTGACAAAACAATACATTATAAAATATAAAACTACAGACAAACAAGAAACATTTTTTCATATTGGTTGAACAAATTTAATAATTATATAACAATAATACAAAGCTTTTATTTTACTCCAAATCATTTTTTTTGTTTTCATCAATCACGCCATTTGTCATTTGTTTGATGGATGTAGAGTCTTTGTTTGAAACTAATTTTGAAACGGTAATGTCTATGATAGAACCTTTTTCAAGTTGTGTTTTAGGTGCTATGTCTTTTCCTTTGTATTTTTGTTTAATAACTAATCCATTTCCTAATGTGCTTAAAACAGAATCTACTTTGCCTAACTTTAAACCAGCATTTTGCAACAATACAGTTGCCAAATTGGATGAGCCATTGAGTAATGATGGCATTTTAACTTTGGGTTTTTTACCAGTATTTACAATCACATAAATTGTTCTTCCGGGTTTTACTAACATCTCAGCAGGAGGGTCCTGTTCCGTAATGGCCAAGGGTTTCATGTCTTCTTTGTAAATGGAATCAATAACTTCGAGTTCTAATCCTTCTTTATCTAATAAGGTATAGGCATTCTCTAATGGCATTCCTTCTATTTTGGGCACTTTGATGCTTTCACCATGCTTGGTAAACCAATTGGTGAACAACATAGCTAATAGCAAAAAGGCAATAACAACTATACCTGCCAAAGAAAGATGTTTAAGTATGGTTTTAAAACTCAAATTCATTCAATAATTAATCAAGCTACAAATTTGAATAAAATATT
>CAYVDH010000141.1:0-9498 GCA_964450355.1 uncultured Flavobacteriaceae bacterium | reverse complement strand
TTAAAATAAACTTAAAATTAAAACAATAGAATATATTTGTAAACTTTGTTTCTATTTAATGAAAAAAAAAATATCAAAATTAAAGAGTATTAATAAAAAAAATTTAACACTTTGGATTTTCATTGGGTTAATATTAGGTATTTTAGTCGGTTGGGTTGTAAATATTAATAATAGGAACTCTATAGAAAATATAAAATTATTCACGGATTACGCCTCTTTAGGAAGTGTCATTTTTTTAAAGTTAATTAAATTAATCATAGGGCCATTGGTATTAAGTACTTTAGTAGTGGGAGTAGCTGGTATTGGTGACGCTAAAACTGTAGGAAGAATGAGTGTTAAAACAATAGGATGGTTTATTTTTGCTAGTTTAATTTCTTTAACATTAGGGTTAATTTTAGTTAATTTGACTAAACCAGGGTTTGATTTTAAAGACCAAATTATTAACCAAACAAATGCACTTAACCTAAGTAAATCTGAATTTACATTACATCATTTTGTTGACCAATTAATTCCAGAAAATATTTTTGTAGCTTTATCTAGCCATAAGATGGTATTGCAAATAGTTGTCTTTTCTATCTTTTTTGGATTAGCTACTTCTGCTATAGGGGAAAGAGGATTGCCTATAATTAAAGCAATGGATTCATTAGCTCATGTAATGTTAAAATTAACCAATATGATTATGTGGGTAGCTCCAGTTGCGGTGTTTAGCTCAATTTCTGTAGTTATAGCTGAAAAAGGTTTAGGTGTATTAGTTCAATACAGTAAGTTAATAGGCTTGTTTTATTTTGGTTTAGCCTTATTATGGGCTGTATTATTGTTATTTGGATTTGCTTTTATTAAAAACAAAGTTTGGTCTTTGCTATCTCATATTAAAGAGCCACTTTTACTAGCTTTTGCTACCGCCAGTAGTGAATCCGCTTACCCTAAATTATTAAATCAATTAGATAGGTTTGGTATAAAAGAAAAAATCAGTAGCTTCGTGTTACCATTAGGATATTCTTTCAATTTAGATGGAAGTATGATGTATATGACATTTGGATCATTGCTAATAGCGCAAGCTTATGGGGTGAATCTTACTATGTCTGAACAAATTACAATGCTGCTTGTATTGATGGTAACAAGTAAAGGAATTGCTGGGGTACCTAGGGCATCCTTGGTCATTATTGCTGCAACAGTTGCTGGTTTTGGAATACCTGAGGCTGGTTTGGCTATACTTTTACCCATCGATCAATTTTTAGATATGGGACGAACTGCTACTAATGTAGTTGGTAATGCTGTAGCTACAGTTGCTGTCAGTAAAATGGAAGGAGAGGAAATACATTATTAATTAAAATCATTCAAAGTGCTTTTTAAAATTTGCAAATTTCTAATGACCATTACTTTAAAACACGTGTTTAAACATGTATTTGTTGATGGGTTAGAAAATTATAGAAACGACAAACCTGTAGTTTTAGCTTGTAATCATCCCAATTCTTTTCTAGATGGAATTATGTTTGATGTTGTATTGCCTAAACCTTTATACATTTTAACTAGAGGCGATTCTATGAATTCAAAATTTAAAAGATCAATTTTTTCTAAATTAAATATTGTACCAATTCACAGATTATCTGAAGGGAAAGAAAATCTAATTAAAAATGATGAAACTTTTATAAAATGTAGAGAAATCCTGAAAGATAAAGGTACTGTTATCATTTTTAGTGAAGGTCTTTGTGTTCAAGAAAAACGAATGAGGCCGTTAAAAAAAGGAACAGCAAGAATTTGCTTAGAATTCATTAAAAATTATCCTGAAATGGATTTACATGTTATACCCACAGGAATCAATGTTGACGAATTTAATACTCCAAAATCCAATATCAATTTAAACATTGGAAAATCTCTTGATTTAACTAGTGTAAGTAAAACTTATATTGAAAATCCAGCTAAAGGAATTTTAGAATTCAATGCTTTGTTAGCTCCGAAAATCAAGGAACGAATAATACATCTTGATACAGTAGAAAATGAAATGTTATTTAATCAAACGTATTTACCTCAATTTAGAACTAATTTTTTAAACACGTTCATTTTCAATACATCACTTATTAATGACAAAATTGAAGTTGCTAATCAATTAAATCAAGGGATTAGCCCAGTTGTAAACTCTCAATATCAAGTTGATTTTAGAAAACACTATCTCTTTTTTGGGTTGGTTAAATCTTTGTTATTTGTATTTAAAATATTTTTCTTTTTACCCAATTCATTAACTAATTACATTGTCAATAATAAAGTAAGTAATCCTGTTTTTAAGCATTCGGTATTTGTAGGTTTAAAAATGATACTTGGAACTCTTAATTGCTTAATTTTAATTATAATTGCTTTACTTGCTTTTGGTTGGGAATGGGCTATTTTATCAATTTTGGTAATTTATATTATGCTGCAAATAACGCCATACATGCACAATTATTTATTGAATTATTCAACGTTCAAAAAAGGTAAAAACAAATATTCTATTTAACCCTTTTTAATCCCAAGCCTTTGACAATGATATTTGGTAGTGCTTTTCTTGTTTTTCTATTTTTTAAGTTTAAGTACCAGCCAAGCTTTTCAATGATTGGAACTTTATGAGTTTCCACAAATTCAATCAAAGTTTTATCCGAATCTTCAATGTATGAAAAATGGCCTGCAGCCTTACCCATATCAAAAGAAGTGCTGCTATCTACAGTAAATGGATGACCCACTTTTGTTGTACTATTGTTTAATTCATTCATGCCACTAACATCAAAGCATAAGTGTATGTATCCTAAATCACCCCATAGTCTATTCTCAAAAGTTTGCCAAGGGTTAGCTTCATTGCTTTCAATAAATTCGAGTTCAGTATTGCCTAATAGTTTGCTAAATGGGCCAGTAAACACATTGTTGTTTTTAATTAAAGTTCTTTGGTAAATTTGATTTCCATTTTCTAATGAATTTAAATCATTGAATAGTTTTTTTTCTGAATAAATTAATTCTTTGTGTTGCAAGGCATGTTGATACAAAGCCAAAGTTTTTTCTGAATTTGAAATGCCAATTATAGCTCCACAAACTCCACCTATCGGAAATTCTCTTGTTTGAAACCAATTATTAGATTCCACTATTTGAAATAAATTTTGATAGGGATCTCTGACAAAAAAATGTTTTCTGCCATCTGGTTGTATGCCTATTTGTGAAACGATATTAGCCTTTAAATTTCTTAGATGATTAAATGCTTTATCAATGTTATCAGTTTTTAGTTTTATTGCTATGATGCCTAAATCGCCTAATTTGGGATTTCTTGAGCCAGCTACTGGAGTTCTTGAAGTGTATTGCCATATTTCAAATCCTCCGCCACCCTTCATGTTTAGTGCTAATATGGCATATCTTGATTCTGCTATACCTCCTGTATATTTTGTCATTAGATTTGCTTTAGCAGCATCTTTAAAAACTGGAACATCCATGCCAAAATGTTTCCTATACCACGCCCAAGCTTCTTCAGCATTAGATACTCCAATTCCTACTTGTTGAATGCCATTAATTACGTAATTCATTTTATTGTTGTGTTTTATCAGGATTTTGTTTTTTTACTAGTTGGTAAAACAAAAATGGTAAAAATCTTTTGAAATATACCAATAAGATTTCTTTTCTACCTATGTATGTTTCCTTTTTGTTTTTAACAATTGCATTTAAAATTTTTTCTGAGCAGAGTTTTACATCCATTCCTTCATCATGAGCCACACTATTTTGAGAATAAGTGCTGCCATCGCCATTTAAAGCGTTTTTAGAAATATCTGTTTTGATGATTCCTGGGAATATTATGTTCACATTGACACCGTCTTTTTCATTTTCTAATCTAATGGTTTCAAACAATCCTAGAATGGCGTGTTTGCTAGATGAATAAGCGCTGCGTAAATAAAATCCAAATTTGCCAACTATACTGCTGATGATGACAATATTTGATTGCTTATTTTTAGTCAATAAAGGCAATAAATTTTGAGTAATGATGGCATTGCCAAAATAATTTACTTCCATTATTTTTCTTATCACTTCAATGTTAGTTTCTAAAAATGTCGAACGCTGACTTATTCCTGCATTCAATATTAAAACATCAATATTCGGGTGATTTTTAATGATTTGTTCAGTAAATTCATTTACTTCAATTTGATTTTCTAAGTTTAATTTATAAGCATAACAAGCTGTTTTGTGATCATTAGCTTGACTTAATAAATGATTAAGTGATTCTTTATTTCTTGAAGTAATTATCAATGTAGATACTTTACCTAATAATGCTTGAGCCACTCCTAAACCAATTCCTGTAGAGGCTCCGGTAATTAATACTGTTTTGTTAAAAAAGAAAGATTTATTCACTCTAATTTAGTTGGTAAAAATATTGTTATTGGTTTAAAAATACAAATGAAATCAATATTAAATTTAAAGTTAAAATAAGTCATTTATCACAATGTTATTTTGATTGAAAGTAAAGTTGTCTTTTTTCTTTTTCCCTATTAAAATTTTAGCAATAGGTGATTGAGAAGAAATACACATATAAATTTTATCATTTACGATGATTTTACCTACACTTAATGATATAAAATAATTGCCTTGATTACAAATAACTGCACTTCCAATCTTGACTATTTCACTTGTAGTTTCAAAATCAATTTGGTTAAAAATAGCCCATTCTCTTTCAGCTTCTGCTAATTGAACAGTGTACATGTTTTTATTCAGTTGACTCATTGATCTGCCAGTTTCATATTTGTCACCAGCACTGCTTTTTTCTTCGCTGTTAGCGCTCTCTTGTGCAGTATCAATGTTGTGTTTTAAAAATCTTATTTTTTCTTGAAGTATTGCCTTTAAGCAATTAACTAACTCTTTTTTTAATTGAATTTCTGACATCATTTAAAGTGATTCAATGATATCTGAAATGGCATTTTCGTATAGTTGATTCAAATCAGAAATGCTACCAAAAGATTCATCGTCTATAGTAATTTCAGAGCCTTTTACTATCCCTATTTCTGCAAATGGAATTTGACGATTTTTCAGTATTAACTCAATTTCTTTTTTGTTTTCTGGTGAACATGTGAAAATGATTCTGCTTTGAGCTTCACCAAAAAGATAGGCGTCTTTTCTGATGGAAGTGTTGATTTGTATGTCACAACCTAGGTTGTTTTCTCTTCCACTTTCAAACAATGTAACGAATAATCCACCTTCACTGATGTCGTGACAACTATTGATTAATTGTTTAGTAATTAATTCGTAAGTACCTTGTTGAACATTGTACTCTGTATCTAAATTAAAATGAGGGGCAGGAGAGAATTCTACTTGATGGTATTTACTTAAATATTGTGACGAGGAAATACAATTCACATTTTCTCCAATTAGATAGATAGCATCACCCATGTTTTTAAAGTTCAAAGTCATGTGGTGTTCAGGTTTTTCTACGATACCTACCATTCCTATAGTAGGAGTGGGGTACACTGCCACACCATCAGTGCTTTGATTATAAAAACTAACATTACCTCCAGTTACTGGAGTTCCAAATTTTAAACAGGCTTTACCCATGCCGTCTATGCTGTGTTTAAATTGGTAATAAACTTCTTTGTCATAAGGATTTCCAAAATTCAAACAATTAGTGATTGCACTTGGTTTACCTCCAGTACAAGTGATATTTCTAGCTGCTTCAGCTACTGCTATAGCACAACCTATTTCAGGGTTGGAATAAACATAACGACTATTGCAATCCACTGTCAGTGCTAATGATTTATTACTGCCTTTTACTTTTACAACAGCAGCATCACTTGGCTTGTTCGTACTTTGGTTCACTGTTCCTACCATGCTATCGTATTGGTTAAATACCCATTTTTTACTAGCTATGTTTGGTTGTTTTAATAAGAAATGCGCTACATCTTTTAAGTTATCAGGTGATTTAATTTGATTGATGTCAAATTGATTGATTTTTTCAAAATACTTCGGTGTTTCCCATTCTCTTTTATATACTGGTGCCCCTCCACCTAAAGCTAAACTTTCTGCTGGTATATCAGCTTCAAGTTCATTGTTCATGTAATATTGAACTCTTCCAGTGTCGGTTACTTCACCAATTTGTGCAAAGGTTAATTCCCATTTTTTAAAAATTTCTTCAGCTTTATGCTCTTGTCCTTTGTGTAAAATGACAAGCATTCGTTCTTGACTTTCACTTAATAACAATTCCCAGCCTTTCATGTTTTCTTGTCTAGCTGGAACTTTATCCAAATGAATTACCATTCCAGTGCCACTTTTTGCAGCCATTTCGCTGGTGCTACAAGTAATTCCTGCTGCACCCATGTCTTGCATTCCTACTACTGCACCTGTTTTAAGTAATTCCATGGTGGCTTCCAATATTAGTTTTTCCCAAAATGGGTCACCAACCTGAACACTTGGCAAATCTTTTATACTTTCTTCAGAGATGTCTTTGCTGGCAAATGCAGCACCGTGAATGCCGTCTTTTCCAGTTGTAGAACCAAAAATATAAACAGGGTTTCCAATTCCTTCAGCAATTGCGCTCACTGTTTTGCCTACTTCAGCTATTCCTACACTCATGGCATTGACCAATATGTTGGTTTCATAACAATCATCAAAATACACTTCACCGCCAACAGTAGGAATTCCAAATGCATTACCATAGTCGCCTATGCCTTTTACCACACCTTTCAACAACCATTTAGTTCTGTCGGTATTGATGTTGCCAAATCTCAATGAATTCAATTGAGCAATAGGTCGAGCTCCCATACTGAATATGTCTCTGTTTATTCCACCTACACCTGTAGCAGCTCCTTGGTATGGCTCTATGGCACTTGGATGATTATGGCTTTCAATTTTAAAACAAACAGCTAATCCATCGCCAATATCAACTAAACCAGCATTTTCCTCGCCAGCTTTTGCTAACATTGCAGGACCTTCTTTGGGCAAGGTTTTAAGCCAAGTTATGCTGTTTTTGTATGAGCAGTGTTCACTCCACATCACAGAATAAATTGATAATTCTGTAAAATTTGGAGTTCTTCCTAATATTTCCTTGATTTTCTCAAACTCTTCAGGTCTTAATCCAAGTTGTTGCGCTTGTTCTAATGTTGCTAATTCCATTCAAGTGCAAAACTAATCAAACTTCAATTTGTTTTTACTTTTTTGTATTAACATTTTATAAAGTTTATTTCATATTTTTGCGCTTCAAAAAAAATAATTATGAAATTAGTTAAGCTATTCACTTTTGCATTTATCATGTTATCCATCTATTCATGTGGCAACAAAAAATCTGTTACAAGCAATACCACGCCTGTTAAAGCAGTTGTATATCCCGAAGGTTTTGCTGATTTGCCCGATGGATTGTATGCCCAAATGAAAACGTCTAAAGGCGACATCATATTGGTTCTTGAACATGAGAAAACACCTTTAACTGTAGCTAGTTTTGTTGGTTTAGCTGAAGGTAAACTGCCAAATACTGCTCGTCCATTGGGCAAACCATATTACGATAGCTTAAAGTTTCATCGAGTGATAGCCGATTTCATGATTCAAGGTGGTGACCCAAATGGCAATGGAACTGGTGGTCCGGGATACAGATTTGCTGACGAAATTCATCCTACTTTAAAACACACAGGCCCAGGAATATTATCCATGGCTAATGCTGGCCCAGGAACTAATGGTAGTCAGTTTTTTATCACCCATGTTCAAACTTCTTGGTTGGATGGTAAACACACTGTTTTTGGTCATGTGGTAAAAGGACAAGAAGTAGTAAATGCCATAGCACAAGGTGATTACATAGTAAAAGTAACCATTGTCAGAAAAGGTGTTTCTGTAGCCAATTACGACCCTACAAAATTGAATACAACTTCTTTTTTGAAAAAAGATCAATAGATTTCCATATAAAATCATTCTATTCGGCGAATCCCTATCGGGTCAGGCTGTCCGCTATTACTCCTCATTCCTTGCTGCAATACCAATACTTCACTGCGGGGTAGCCGCTTCCATCCTTTTCGCTTGCTTACGCCTGTAAAGAATAAGTTTATGGTCGTTTTTAATGTATTGTTAACTAAATAATTCAATTAGGATACCTGAAAAATATAAAGTTATAAAATCTGAAACTTTACTTTTATTTTATAAAAAAATCAAACGACACTTTTTAAACTTATAGCCCACGGTTTAAACCGTGGGCTATGTAATGAATAATAGGAAATTCTAACCTTTTTAAAGTTTTAAAAATTTACATTTATTTTTAATGTTATCTTTGATAAATACTATTTAAGTTTCTAGACAAATATTGAATAACTTAAAATTGGTTTTAATTTTTGTATTTTCGACCAAAATAATTAAACCTTTAAATTCAACTTGAAATGGACAAAAAAGTAGATTTACTATGGATTAAAATTCAAGAATTAGATTCAGATGCTTATTTATTTTCTTTTTGGGAGAATAGAAAAGATTGGATTATTAAGGTGGTATCATCTGCTGATTCAAATTTTGAGACAGTGATTTGCATTTTGTACCGTTTGTCAAAGTTACTTAATGACAAAGAAGAATATGCTTCGGTTTATTATTTATACAAGTTTGGATACCTCCCTATTGAAATGAAATTAACAAATTCAACTTCATTAAACGAATTAAAGTTTGAATTTGGTAGAGGACTGGTTCATAATAGAAAATATGAACATTCTAAAAGTTTGTTTAATGAATTGCATTCAATAAACTACGACAATGATAGAATTAGTGATTGGAGGAGACAATCAATTATTAAGAGTGATTTAGATAAATATTGGTTTAAAACTTACTTTTTGCCTAGATTTGGTGTATTGATTTTAACAATTGCGTTCTAAATTTTGTATTTTATATGTAAAAAAATGCTTATTTAAAAAATTGAAATTTTAAGTTACTTTTGATACTAAATCAAAATAAAAAAAATATTATAAAATAAATGCCAACAAAAGAGGAACTACAAAAAATAATTGAACAATTTAACGAAAACGAACTTAAACAACAAGGGGTTTTCAGTATATTACAATATGGAGGTGGCTCTGACGAAAGTTTCATAAGGGCCAATAAAGAAGGTCTTGAATTATTCGCACTTGAACTCTTAAAATCTGCGAGAGATTCTGAAAATGTATTAACTAATCCAGATAATAATTCAATTTTGTTAGACTATGAAGCTGAGTGGGTGGATCAAGACAGTAACACATTTTTACAGTATATAGAACTAATTGCAGATAAACAAAATTTATATCCAATAACTAATAATAAACCAAGTATAATGGGCATTTTATTACCATTTGGTTGTGGTATTATCATCATTATTCTTTTAATTTCAACGGTAGTTGGAATAATTACTGTTTTTAATTGGATATTTTAAAAAAATAGAAATTAATACCCATTAAATGTTTTAATTCAAAATTAGTTTTAAAATAAACACAAGTCTTAAAATTTTTCCTTAAATAGGGAACAAGTTAAATAGTTGTGGGGTAAGCATATATTTTAGCAAGTCTAAATAAG
>CAYVDH010000140.1:0-9558 GCA_964450355.1 uncultured Flavobacteriaceae bacterium | reverse complement strand
GGTGAAGTTACATTTGAACTTTGCTTTCCAATTAAGAGTATAAATCACGATACATTTAATTTTAATGAAAACGAATTAAAATGGTTTAATGAAAAAATTACTGAATCCAATATTCAACGAAATTTACTGTTAAGTAGAAAAGTTATAGGGCAAGAAGAGCTAACTAAAACTAAAGTTCTTTTGTTTCCACTTGAAATTATCAATGCTTTAAAATTTACTAAAGCATATGAGGAACTATTGAAATTAGGATGGGTTCAAAGTACTTTTTTAAGGAATAATCAATTAGAGTATAAAAACCTTGCACACAAAGTTAAAACTAAAATTGATTCAGTAAGTGGGTATAATTTTGAGTATGGCATTCTTTCTTTTATACTTCAATATTTGATAAATGTCTCAAAGGGTCAAGCATTTTGCCTTGTTGCTAATACAAATAACAAATTTATTGAAGTTCTAACTAAAGAAACAAAATCTTTATTATCACAACCAGAAGGAGGCAAAAATGGATATTTGAAAAATAAAAATGCCTTTTTCCCTGTTTATTTTAGATATGAAATTTTAGAAAATAATAACACTGGAATTGCTTCAATTGCTCATCTTCCAATAATAACTGATTATGACTACTTTGATTTTTTAAAATTATGTAATGATTTAGGTAAATTAGCAAATAATTTAAATTTAGGTATAGAAATTAAAGGAGTTATTACCAAATCTCATCATTCACCTACAGAAACCAAACCTATTCCAGACCGATTGAGTGATTTTACAATTAGCTATGAAGAATTTAGAAAAGATTTCTTTGTTGATACACTTGGTGTAATTTCTGAAAGTGAATTAAAAAGAATTCATCTTAATCAAAGAGTTTTTGAAAATGTTTTTATTATAAAAAGAAAATAAATGCTGTTCAAAGAATATTCTGTATTAGAAAGATTGCTAATAAACCATAAGCATAAAAAAAATCTTAATAATTATTTTATAATTTCTGTACAGCATTTATTGAGTTCTACTGGATCTATGTTTGAGGCATTAATTCGTTACGGTTTTGAACCTAATAATATTTTTCTTACTGGAAAACTGTACTCTACACATTTAGAAACAAAAGAAAAAATAGGGCAATTGGGTGTTAATGTAATTGATAGTAGTATAAGTCATAATATAGGAGAGTATGCCATTACATTAGAAAATGATGTAAAAAAAATGTGGCTTGATTTAGAAAAAGTACTTAAGCTAAATAGTAAAATTATTATTTTAGACGATGGAGGTTATACATTAAAAACTACACCTACCAATATTTTAAACAAATACAAAGTATATGGTATTGAACAAACCACAAGTGGGATAAAAATGCAAAAAACTTTTGGCAAATTTCCTGTAATTCATTTGGCTTCATCTGCAAATAAGGTGCTTATAGAACCTAAAATTGTAAGTGAGGCAATAAAAATACAACTTGGAAAAATCATTGATGATTTAAATCCAAAAAATATCGGAGTAGTTGGGTATGGAAACATAGGAAAAGCAATTGTTAAGGAATTTAAAGACCAATACAAACTTTTTGCTTTTGATATAAAAAATGAATTAAACAATGAGATAATAGCAGGTGTAGAATACTGTCATAGCATTAATGATATTTTAGAAAATGTAGATGTTTTAATTGGAGCAACTGGACAAGATATTTCAAATATAGGCTGGATTAGTGAAATTAAAAATAACATTACACTTATTAGTGCATCCTCTGGAGATATAGAGTTTAATAGCTTATTGAAAAATGCAAAATCTTATCTTATTGAACCTATTAAAACCCCTTTAGATGTATTGCACATAAAAACACGGAATAACAAAGTTGTTAAAATTTTAAGAGGTGGTATGGTAGCAAATTTTACAGGAATTGCTGATTCAAGCCCTGGGGAAATAATACAAGTTACAAGAGGCTTATTGTTTTCAGCAATAATTCAAATTGTTGAAAATGAAAAGAGGTTTAAAAATAAATATGGGGCAATTATGTTATCACCCGCATTGCAAAAAGATGTTACAAAGTATTGGTTTGATGACCAACCACAAAGAAAGCAAGATTATTCTGCTTCTATTATTGCTGGATTTAAAAGCGAAGAATGGATAATGTCAAATTCAGGAGGAAAATATATTGTTTAAAAGGAATTACTTAAAAAAACTGTAAAATATTTGTTACAAAATCAGGTGTTTATTTATCACCAAAGTATACCTCCATTTCAGGGTATTTTACTTTTACAGACACGCTCTGCTGAACAGAGATACTTGGTCAACTGGTTGAAAATAAATATTGGTTTTTTTTGTTGAATAATTTATAAATTGCCCTTTTAATCGGCATTTTATATTGTATTAAGACCATTAATTAACAGTGTAAACTCCATGTTAAATTATAGTTATCTTTAAGGGATTTCTAACTTCCTTAATATTTTTTCACCTATTTTAAAATCTAATTGATCGTTTTCTAATATTTGTATAAAACCTAATTTACAGAAATGTTCATCATTTTTTCCTATATGAAATTTGCCTGATTTGTCATTGTTGTTATTGGATTGAAGATATAATAATATACTTAAATTAGAATCCCAATATTGATTATAGGCATACATTTGCTTTAAATCAGCATCAGATGGCTCAGCATTGTCTATTATTTTCCATTTGGTGTTAATGATAAAGGTTGCCTCACCTATTTTAATTACAATATCTGGTTTATTTGTTTTAGTTTCCCAAAATTCCATAGATTTTTGTTCAAATATTTTGAAGTCTATTGGGCAATCTCTTTTTAACATTTTATAAATGTATTTCTCCCATAATTTATTCATGTTAAATAATAGGTCAATCATGTTTTCATTGCCACCTTTTATATCTGGTGAATAATTTAAAATAATCATTTTCGCTATTTTAAGCGCTTCATCATAATCTTTTGTTTTGCGGTTGAGTTTTACTTGGTCAAAATGAGATTTTGTAATTTGTATTTCTTTAATTTCAGGAAAAAGCAATTGAAGCGTTTTAATTCTATTCACTAACCAAACATTATTACATATTTTAGATAAAATATTGAGCGCTTAACCAACTATTTGATTTCTAACATGTTGCTAATAACTTTTCCCATTTCTCGATAAAAAAAAATCAAAACTAATTTTTGTATCTAAATGACTATAACCCAAAAATATACTCCTCATCTTTCTTAGCCTTTAACTTCTCGCTAGCAAGTTTCATTTTTTGCAATAACTTTACATCATCATCAGTTTTATTAATAAAAATGAAGAAATTGCGAGAGATATAAGGTGAAGAAATATTAATGAATTTTTCTTTGTTAACAAAAATCAATTCTTTATTCCCAAAGAGGGTCATTTTCTTGAATTATGCTTCCATCTTTGTGGACACAATTTATTAAATGTTCTTTTAAGTCTATTTCTGCAAGGTTTCTATCTGCTCTAATTTGCCCTCTCCAAATTTGAGTTATAGACATTCCATGAATGCAAATTGCTCTGTATTTTATGTTTTCCATTTTTTAATAATTTTTTTACGTACTATTAATAAGCTACTAGTTTTATTGAAATATAGTCTCCTATATAAGCACATCTAATTCCTTTACTTCTATCGCCAGTACCTCCGTTATTTCCGAAATATAATGTAATGGTTTCTCCCTTTTTTAAATAAACGTTTTGTTGACTTAATATTCCACTAACATAACTATCATCACCAGGACCAGGAGTAGAAAGACCAGTTGCAATTTGTGAACTTGCAATTGCTTTCAGGGTATCACTTTCTATAAAAATGTAAATAAAAGCATCTACTCCGCTTGTATATTCTGAATTTCTTAAGCTACCTTTTGCTTCTAAATTATAATAGCCATTTTCTGGAGCAGTTACTTCAATTCTATCGTTATCCTTTGGAGTAAACTTATTGCCACTTTCTTTTAAACTACTTCCAGTACCATAAGGATAATTTAATGCATTTTCTTTT
Organism: uncultured Flavobacteriaceae bacterium; assembly: GCA_964450355.1. Classification (GTDB taxonomy): domain Bacteria; phylum Bacteroidota; class Bacteroidia; order NS11-12g; family UBA955; genus CAYVDH01. Next base: position 5,589 of record CAYVDH010000140.1, on the reverse strand, counting down.
CTTTCCTTTGTGATTTTTGTACCCAATGGTGTTTTATAGTGTTGTTCTCTTCTGTATTTTGATATTTTTGTAAATATATCCAAATTATTTGCTGAAATTTTTATTATTGTATTAAGATTGTTATTTGTTCTTTTAATAATAAATCCAGCTTCACCTGAATTTTTTATTTTAAAATTTATTTTTGGAACATATTTTAAATTTTCATTAGTATTTTCTTGTAATATTTCACCATTTTCATTAGTATTTTCTTGTAATATTTCACCATTTTCAGCTATAATACGGCATGAAAATTCATCTTTACTTGTAGCGTTTCCCTTGTATTTTACTTTAACAATAACATTGTTTGAATCCTCTTCAACTACAAATGCATAAACCACGCTAATGTTTTCTTGATTATTATAGCATTTAGTTAAGCAATTATTCCATTCAGGATATGCAATTGGGTTTGTTATTATTTTGAGCTCATCTATTGCTTGTTCAATAGTTAAATTATATGAATATCGTTGAAAAATTTTCTCTCTTTCAGTATTGAAATCTTCATAAGAAATTGAACTACCAAATTTAAAAGGACCAATAGATATTTTGCCATCAATATCAGAGTTTTTTTTATATTCTTTAAATTTTTCAGAATCCACAATTTTTAAAATATTCAATTGAAAGTATGTTGAAGAATTGGACTTAATATAATCTTTATCAAGTGCTATATTGCAAAACTCACATTGTCCAAATGTTTGTGCATAATTTAAAAGCAATGCCGATAAGATAAATAATATTTTTTTCATAGTTTAAATTTTTAAAAGTTTCTTCAATAGTAAAGAAAAAAATCGGTAAAAAAAAATTCAATAAATTACCTCAATAGCTCACCAAATTAAATAAAAGAAGAAAGAATTAAAGTAACTGAAAGTTAACTTTGATGTTGGACTACAAAACAACCTTTTTCAATTACAAATTTAACACTTTTTTAGCAAATTTTAAAAATCTAATATTTTGTTATCAAAACCATCTTTTAATATTTGTATAAAACCTAATTTACAGAAATGTTCGCCATTTTTTCCAATATGAAATTTACCTGATTTGTCTATGTTTTTATTGGATTGAGGAAATAACAAAATACTTAAATTAGAATTCAAATATTGATTGTAGGTATACATTTGCTTTAAATCAGCATAAGGTGGCTCGCCATTGTCTATTATTTTCCATTTGGTGTTAAAAATATAGGTTGCCTCACCTTTTTTAATTACAATATCTGATGCACAAGAGTTACAAAAATATTTTTGATTGTTTGGAACCGTAGTTGCCAGATGCAGTTATGGAACACAATCGCAGGATGCGAGCGTGAGCAAAAAAACTATTTGCTAATAATATTACCAAACTTAACAAGTTAACACCAAAATTATATGGATTCACCTTTAATTACAGAATTTAAAAAACCTATTAATGGTTTAAGTATTTCCGCATTTAAATCCCATAGCTCAGGATTGATTTTACTCTTTTCTTTCTTTTTTCCTCTTCCTTCCATCATGTAAATATACCAGCCTATACGCTCCTTCTGTAACTTAGGATTTTCCTTCACATACATAGGACGGTCATCCTCATGTAATGCCAATAAACTTTCAGCATAACTGTTCAAACACGTATAAAAATTTTGGCCCTTTTTGCAAATAATTGATTGAAGTATATTTTCAAGATTTCCATTAATCGAATGGTTTGGTATTAGGAAATATTTGAAGTCCGTTAATTTACGAAGTTCCTCCATGTGTTTATTTCTTGCAATAACACCCCCTGGTGGGTTTACGTGTTCATCAGTATCTGCATCGATAAGAAAAACACTTTCTATACCTAATTTAGAATCAATGTCATTTATTTGTTTAAGAACAGCGTTTATTTTCTTAGAATCTATACCTCCATGACCTTCTTGAGTTGAGAATGTGCCAATTGAAAGTGATATTTCATCCTTTTTGATATGACATGCTTTCAATTTATGATTATCGACTACAAATTTGTAATCAAACATTGACTCTAATAAATGGATAAGGAAAAACAAGTCGCTTTTACCTTCTACGTAAATATTTATTATCCTCATAACTTTCCTCCTCTAATTTCCAATCCATGTTCATCAGAATAAAGCATGTTCTCATAATTACGAACTATTGGAATTATCTCATTTGACTTAAAATGTTTCTCAAACGTTATAGTTCTTGACTTGTCTTTACAACATTCAAAAGCTTCCTCTTGTAACACCTCCCAAAAGAATTTGATACATTCATCGTTATGGGTTGTACAGAATATTTGAACATCATAATCCTTTGCGGTTTTCAATATCACTTTCCAAAAGTCTTTAAATCTGCTATAATGAATACCTGCATCAATTTCATCAATCATTAGTCGTTTACCTTTTGATGCATGTAATTGAACTAAGATTCGAAACAACTTATTTGCGCCTTCACCAAAATCATTCAATGATGAGGAATAATCTGCAGAATTAATTTCTTCTTCAATTTGTATTGTATCAGTGTCAGGGTCAATTGAGATTTCCACAATATCAGGAATAAATGTTTTCATTTGCTTAACAAACTCACTACGCAATCCTCTTTTAGCCCCGATTTCACTATGGTAAATTGATGCTAACTTATCAAAATAACCTTTCCCGAATGGCACATAAGGTATTTTACTAAGTTTTTGAGGTTCTTTAAAATATTTATCCATTTCTTGGATTGATTCGCTTAATAAAGCATTCCCCGTTCCAGTTTCAATTGCTAAGTAATTCTTAGGGTCTAACTTTTCAATTTCATATTTTGTTACTAACTCTTTTAATGTCGGGTAACGTAATTTGTAAGACCAGTAACGCCTGCCTTCTTTAAAGTTATATTCAATTCCGTTATTCTTTGTTTTACGATTAATTAGAGATTCGATTAATTGATAATCAATTTCCTTTTCAGTATTATTATTACGTTGCCTTTTTGCATAAAGAAAATTGAGTAAACACTGGTCAGGGTCGGCAGAAAAAAGCAATGCTTCAAGTATCGAAGTTTTACCTGAATTATTATCGCCTAAAATCAGATTAAACTGACCAATATTTTGAATTTCTAAATTTTCAAATTTTCTAAATCCTATTACTTGAATACTTTTTATGTGTTCTGAAGGGTCAATTGTAAATAGCGCTGGCACATCTGGCAATGCAGTTAATTCCTCTTTAGTCCATTCAAAGTTAGAATCTTTAAAAGGGAAATTATAGTTCTTAAATTCTATATTTAATTGATCAATAAAATTGTCAATTTGCCCATCTTCATAGGTTATCCATTTTGCTCTTGCCCATCTTTCTTTTAAAAAGACGGCAATTTCATTTGAGCTACAATTCATTAAACACATTGAATAATATTCGCTGCGTTCAAAATTGTTCAATTTTGGTTCTAAGGTTTTACTTAATTCAATTACATCGTGAATATTGCTGAGTATGACGTTAGCTAATAAAGCATTTTTATACAATTCAATTTGAATTTCACTCTTGGTAATATTGAATTCAGGTGTATCATAAATAATTTTAATTCTTTTTGAAAAACTCATTTTCTCGTTCTGAGAATCACAGATGCTCAAATACCTCCCTGACCAAAGCATCTCATCATAAATATTTGATTCATCCTTTGAACGTTCAATATGAGCAAGTATGTATTTTATTGAGTATTGAGGCGTCTCCAATGCGTTGATATTTCTTCCCCAAGCCTCTATTGCGTATTTAAATTGTTTAGTCTCAAAATACAAATCGCCTATTACCTCCCATAAATCTACATCATGTTCTCTGGAAATAGATTCGAGTATTAAAGCAAATTCTCTTTTAGATTCCTGTGATGATATTTTAGTTAATATTTTTTTGAAGATGTCAACTAATTCTGAAAACCAAGTAATATTATGCAGTACATCGTGAAGGACATGCCTTAGTTCATATAGTTTAGTTAACTCCTCTCTACTGATAGAAAGATCTTTCATTAAATTAGCAATCAAGATTCTTAATTCCTGCTTATGTCCACTTAATGTCTTTGTTGGAGAGTTAAGTAGCTGCCCCCAATTTTTTGCATTAAAAAAAGCACCAGCTGCTTCTTCGAGATTTTTAGCCTTCACGAAATGGCTACCTGCACTGTTCCAATTGCCCTTTATTATTTCCTTATGACCTAAACAACTATTGGCTTCTTCTACCTTTCCTAGCATTAAAAACACATTAGACGCAACAATTAAACGTGCAATATTTTTGTCAATTATCCCTTGCTGCATGTCCACCTTTGCATTTTGTAATGCATCATCAGGCGAACTATCTTGAATACTTGAAAGATTCGTACCAGGTTTAATTGGTAAAATATCATTTATATCTGTATATATTTCCCATTTTTCAACCTGCTGCGGTATATTTAAAAGTGGCTTCCAGAATTTCTCACAACCATTATCACTATCGATAATTATTAATTCGTTTTGTGCTCTTGTAATGGCAACATATAGCTTATTAAAAAAGAATTTTTTCTTGAAATCAAATTTATCTGTTGACCATTTCAATTCACCAAATTCTTTTAAATAATAATCCGCAAATCCGTATACGACAACTTGTGAATACTCTGCGCCTTTAGCATCAATGCTGCTTTTTATATCAACAAATTTTTCAAATAGCAAACTCTGATTTTTAATGTATTCATCCTCCTCATTTAGATCTACAGGAACAATAAATGATTTATACTTAAATTTCTCTTCGAACTGTTCTTTTATGCCATTAGAACCTAGCCATTCAATTGAATGAACCATAGGGATGGGAGCATTAATATTTTCTCGTTTAGCGAATTGCTTAATAACTACATCTTCCTTTAATGCCTCTTTCCTGTAATTTTGAATTATATTAGCTAATCTCACAATTGGCAATAATGATCGATAATTGTATTCAGGATTATATGTCGATCTAGTTTTATCATAAATAAAATTAGCATCTTCAAATGCCTCGTAATACATTTGGTGCAATCGTGTATCAGAAAAACCAGTTGGACTTACTGTTTGTAAAGCATCACCTGCAAAAACAATTGGCACTTGCTTGATTTCAGATAAGTCATATTTGACAAATTCGGAAGACTGAATAATAAGTCTAAGTTCTATTCTGCTAAAATCTTGCGCCTCATCACAAAAAACAACAGTATATTGTTTAGGAATTGGACCAGGAAAGTAATCACGAATCTTTCTAACAATTGTAATTTTATCCCACCAACCATCTTCGATTAGTTTATCGTAAAACGGCAAATATGTAGTTACTATTTGATTAAAATTATCAGGACTAACTATGCGAAATTTAGATGGAATACCATTTTCTTCATCTATATATTTTGCAACTGTATTAATATCGTTAAATTCAAAATATCCATAAACGTAAGTTGAAATGACAAACCAAACCTCTTCTGCTGAGTGTTTACGAGTTGTAAATCTTACATTGAATTTTTCTTTGAATTTTGCAAAGTCTAAATATTTATCTTCATTGAATTGAAGCTTTACATCATCAGGTAAAATACCCATTAAGAAATTTCTAAATGAGGAGAAATGATTCCTAATATTGTTTCTTTCTTC
>CAYVDH010000139.1:0-9574 GCA_964450355.1 uncultured Flavobacteriaceae bacterium | reverse complement strand
CATACTTTTATTAGGCAAATATAATCATTTTATTGATATTTACGGATATACAGAATTAATTTTATTAATATTGTTCCTTAAAAAAAATCAACATGAAAAAAATTCAATTCTTTTTAATCCTTGGTTTGGTAACTGTAATGAACTTTACTGCCTGCAAACCAAAAGATTCTGCTATTCAAGCAGAAGCTCAAAAACTAGTAAGTCAAGGTATCACTGTTTCTGTAGAAAAAGGGGTATTAACATTGACTGGAGAATGTAAAGACGATGCTTGTAAATCAAATTGCGAAAATGCAATTAAAGGTTTAAAAGGCGTTAAATCTGTAGTAAACAATTGTACAGTAACTCCACCTCCTGCTCCAGCTGCTCCAGAAGTAGAAGTACCTAAAGTAAGTGAAGTAGAAAGTAAAGTTATGGATGCTTTAAAAGATTTTCCAACAGTGAAATACACTCTAACTGATGGTGGAATTAATTTATCTGGTGAAGTTGCTAAAGCTAAATTACAAGTCTTAATGGAATCATTAAATGGGTTAAATTTAAAAGTAAACAGTAAGGATTTAGTTAAAAAATAAATAAATATGTTACAAGAAAAATACAAAGAGCTAATAGAAATTGCAAAAGCAGAAAATGTTAGTGACTTACAAATAAATGAACAAGAAAATGTATTGTATGTGAAAGGCACTTCAAATGCCTTTACTAAAACAAAACTTTGGGATGTTTACAATAAAATAGACCCTGATTTTGCAACAGGTGACTTAGTTTTAAATATTGATGCTCCAGCTTTAGCTCCAGAAACTAAACTAAAAGTAGTAACTAGCAGCAGCAATTTAAATATCCGTTCTGGTCCTAGCACTTCAGACTCCATAGTTGGCAAAGCTGCTCATCATGAAATAGTCACTTTAGTGAATCAATTTAATGAACAATGGTGGGAGATTAAAACTAAAGATGGAGAACAAGGCTATGCCTTTACTCAATATTTAACGCCTGCTGAGTAGCTTTTTATATCAATTTATTAAAAAAAGACGCTATTTTTAGCGTCTTTTTTTTTGTTAAAATTTACAATGATATGACCATTATAATCATTTATTTGAAAATATGTATTTATTGAAAGAATAATCAATAATTGAATTTTTTATTATTATGTTTGAAGTGAATTTAATCAACTCATGAAAAAATTAAGCATTTTAACCCTAGCATCAATTTTAATCTTAACAAATTGGTCGTGCAATTTCTCAAAAAACAAAATCAGTATAGCTAATACTAATTTTGGAGAGGAAGTGGATCGATTGCAAAACTTAATTTTCAAATTCAATACTCAAGTAGTAGGTAATTTAGAAAAAATAAACTCATGGGATACTACACCGTACATCCATTTTGAGCCAGCAATACCGGGAAAATTCAAATGGATTAGTCAAGATGAATTATTATTTTCTCCTTCCAAACAATTAGGTATTTGCACAAATTATACTGCAAAACTTAATAAAACCATACAAAAACTAAATACAACTAAAAAGGGAGTTGATTTAAACAAAGAAATTAAATTCCACACTCCTTATTTAAAACTGGTGAGTTCTCAAGCTTATTGGAGTAAAAATGAAAAAACTCAACAACCAGAAATAAAACTGAATACAGAATTTAATTACGACATCAAACCTATTGACTTAGTAAATAAAATGAGTATTAGCGCCAACAACAAAGAAGTTGGTTTTGAAGTGTTAGAAACAGAAAACAATCACACGTTTAACATCGACATAAAAGATGTAAAGGCAAAAAATGAAGCCGCAGAGCTTGAAATCAATATCAAGGATGGATTATCACCTAATGGCAGCACATACAAAACTGAAAAGGCATTAACACAAGCCATAGTACTTTCCTCTCCTTTTGAATTAACCATCACTGAAATTAAATCTTCTTTTGTGGATGGTATTGGAGTTATAGAAGTCACTACATCACAACAAATTGAAAAATCATCTTTAGAAAATGCTTACAGTTTTCAACCCAACATTAAAACAACTTTTGAAGTCACAAAAACAGGTTTTAAAATCAAAGGAGAGTTTGTACAACAAATTGCTTATAACCTTACCATCAATAAAGATTTAAAAGGTGTTTTAGGTGGACAATTAAAAACAGATTACACGCACACTTTATTTTTTGGAGAAATGCCTCCTTCTATTTCTTTCATCAACAAAAAAGCTCAATACATTTCCAACAAAGGCAATCAAAACATAGGTTTAAACATAGTAAACGTCCCTAAAGTACAATTGCAAGTGAACAAAATATATGAAAACAACATTTTGCAATATTTCAATAACATGTCGGGATACAATTACGACTATTATGAAGATGAATATGGCGATGGCTACTCTGAATCTGAGACCTATTTTTATGAAGATTACAACGAAAGCTATAGCAGTAAAATTGTAAACAAAACGATAGTCACTAAAGATTTGCCTCAAAGTAAAGGAGTATCACTACTTAATGTGAATTTAAATGACAACAAAAAATTCAAGGGCATTTACCACATAAAAGTGAGTGGGATTGGAAATGATTATGTCAATGCTTCTAAGTTAATTTCCATTTCTGATTTAGGAATTTTAGCAAAACAAAGCAAAAATGACATGATGGTTTTAATCAACTCGCTGGTAACATCCGAACCTTTGAGTGATGTTACAGTGAATCTAATAAGCACTAACAATCAAACGGTATATTCATTAAAAACAGATAAAAAAGGCGTTGCTCATTTTAAAGATTTAGAACAAAAAATAAGTGGTTTTAATGTCGCAATGATAACCGCTTCAAAAGACGATGATTTCAATTATTTATTGTTTAAAGACAACAGAGTTGAAATTTCAAGGTTTGAAACTGATGGATTACAAGACAACAAAGCTGGCTGGTGGGCTTATACTTATGGAGATAGAAACATATACAGACCAGGCGAAACAATCAATTCAAACACCATCATCAGAAACGAAAACATGGAAATTGTATCCGGTGTGCCAGTTATTGTAAAATTAATAATGCCAAATGGCAGAACTTTAACTGAAAAAAGAATAACTACAAGTGCTGAAGGTTCAGCCTCTGCAGATTTTACAACACCTTCTTCCACTATGACAGGCAATTACTATATCGAAGTGTATAATCCTAATGACGTTTTATTGGCAAGTAGAAAATTATCTATAGAAGAATTTATGCCTGACAAAATTAAAGTCAATCAAACACTAGCAAAAAGCATATACAATATTGGTGAAAATGTAACATACGAAGGCGAAGCTCTTACTTTTTTTGGACCACCTTCTCGAAACAGAGATTATGAAACAGAATTTGTCATTTCTTCTAAACGTTTTTATTCAGAAAAACACATGAACTACGAATTTAACATTAAAAATCAATTGAAATTTGAACCTGATGTCCGAGAAGGTTATACCGATGATGATGGAAAATTCAAACAAACGTTGCCATTGATTCAAGATTGGGCAAATTCAGGACTATTGGAAGGTAAAATTTTCACTACCGTTTTTGATGAAAATGGCAGACCAGTTAACAGACTTAAAACCTTTGAAATTTCAACTCAACCTGCCTATTTTGGAATACAAAATCACGATGACTGGGTAGGCACTAACCAAGCATTAAATTTACAACTAATAAGCCTTGATGTAAACAAAAACCCATTAAATACCAAAGGTGCTGTAGTAGAAGTGATAAAATACGAATGGCAAAACATGCTAGAAAATTATTATGGAAGTTACCGCTACAACAGTAAACCAATTGAAAAACTAATATCCAGCAAAGTCATCAATTTTGAAGAAGGGAAAAGCAATTATGCTTACACCCCTACTACATCTGGCGAATACGAAATAAGAGTAAAACTACCCAATTACAATCAAGGGTATTCTTACTCAAAATTTTATGCTTACAGCTATGGAACTACCTCTTCATCTTCTTTTCAAGTGAATCAAGATGGTGAAGTGCTCATAGAAACAGATAAAACAGAATACCAAGAAAAAGACGAAGTAAAAGTATTGTGCAAAACCCCTTTTAATGGCCGATTGTTATTAACTGTTGAAAGAAATCAAGTGTTTGAATACCATCAATTGGAAGTTGAAAACAAAACTGCTTCATTAACCATCAAACTGAAAGACATTCATGTACCAAACATTTATATCACTGCTACATTAATTAAAAAAGCTAACCTAACAGATATACCGTTGACTGTAGCACATGGATTAAAAAACATTTCTGTATTAAAAAGCAATTCAAAAATCCCTGTAGAAATTAATTGTGTTGCTCAAAGTAGATCCAATTCAAAACAAAACATACAAATAAAAACTGAGGCAAATGCCGAAGTAACTATAGCCGTAGTAGATGAAGGCATACTTTCTATTAAAAACTTTGAAACCCCCAACCCTCATGATTATTTTTACCAAAAAAGGGCATTGCAAGTAAGCAGTTACGACCTATACGCTCGTTTGTTTCCCGAATTAGTAGCTGGTGCTACTGGTGGTGATGGATATGGCCTTGAAAAAAGAGTAAACCCACTTTCTGCTACCCGATTTAAACCCGTTTCAATATGGAGTGGGGTACTAAAAGCAGATAGAAATGGAATAGTGAATTTTAGTGCAGAAATAGGCAAGTTTTATGGTGCTGTTAGAGTAATGGCAGTAGCATATAAGAATCAAAGTTTTGGAAATGCTGAAAAAGAAATCAAAATATTTGACCCCATTGTGATGAGTACTTCTTTGCCTAGATTTTTATCACCAGGAGATGAAATAACAATGGGAGTTAATTTAATGAACACGACTAACAATGCCGCTTCTACTACTCCTAGTATTCAATTAGAAGGACCCTTGGAATTAATTTCTACAGATAAGCCAAGTGCTAACATTGAAGGAAACAAAGAGGCCAATTTATTTTATACAATAAAAGTAAAAAATGAAATAGGCATTGCTAAAGTGAAAGTAAAAACATCTGCTTTTGGTGAAACATTCAATGACGAAACTGAATTATCTGTGAGACCTGCAGCAGGTCTTCAAATAAAATCAAGTGAAGGATTGTTACAAGCTGGTCAAACAGAAAACATTGTTTATGCTTCAGATTTCATGGGAAAACCAAACATCAATATCACCATAGACAATTCACCTCTTGGTCAAATATCAGGTAAATTCATGCATTTAATCAGGTATCCACATGGGTGTGCTGAACAAACCATTTCTACAGCATTCCCTCAATTGTATTTATCAGAATACATGAAAAACATTGCTCCAATGATGAAATTAAATGAGAACGAATTGAATCCAAATTACAATGTCAACGAAGCCATCAGAAAAATCACTTCATTAGTTGATAACTCAGGACATGTAAGTTATTGGCCAGGATATTCTACCTACAACTTGTGGCTCAATGCTTATGCTTTACATTTTTTAAGTGAAGCTGAGAAAAAAGGGTTTGCTGTCAATGGAAGTGTTAAGGAACGATTGATAGAAATATGCAACAGTGAAAGCAGTGAAAACAAAATAGAGAAATTTTACACCAAATCAGAAAGTGGAAAAAGCTTAACAAAAGAATACATTCACAGGGATAAAGTATATGCAATGTATGTACTTGCTTCTGCTGGTACTGCCAATAAAAGTGCAATGAATTACAGCAAATACATGCCATCTAAATTGATGAACTCCTCTAAATATTTACTTGCTTGTAGCTATGCCCTATCAGGCGATTTAAACACCTACCGCTCCATTATGCCTTCTTCTTTTATCTATGAGAATAACAATGGAAATTACGAGTATGGATATTACTCCGCCATTAGAGACAAGGCATTAGTATTAAACGCCCTTGTAGAATCTGACATTAACAATGCACAAGTTCTTACCTTGGTTAAATCATTGTCTAATGATTTAAAAGCAAATTATTATTTAAATACCAACGAATTAGCTTTCAGCTTAATGGCATTGGGTAAATACAGTCAAGCCATGATAAAACCTGGCGGTAAAGCTAGCATCATAGCCGATGGCAAAGTTGTAGGAACATACAATGGCAAATTATTACATTTAAACTTGAAACAGAATTTCAACACTTTATCTATAAAAAGTGAAGGTGATGGAACGGTGTATTTCAATTGTACTTACGAAGGCATTAGCAAGACTGGAACAATAAATTCCGAAGATAAAACAATAAAAGTAAGAAGAGAATTTTTGAATCGATTTGGTGGACCAATCACTGCAAATACAGTGAATCAAAATGACTTAGTAGTTGTTAGGTTAACCTTGAGTAGTGAATTCAATGGCGAAATTAAAAACATTGCTTTAACAGATATTTTACCAGCTGGTTTAGAAATAGAAAATCCACGAATCACTGCAACTAAATCATTGAATTGGATACAACAACAATCTTATGCTCAATACATGGATGTGAGAGACGATAGAATTTCCTATTTTACATCGTTGTACAACCGCACTCCAGCAACGTTTTATTACATGACTAGAGCTGTATCTAAAGGCAACTTCACTTTAGGACCTGTTCAAGCAGATGCCATGTACGATGGCACTATAAGGAGTGTGTTTGGCTCAGGCAGATTTATTGTTAAATAAACAATCTCCTTAAATTTTTGTTTATTTGCAACAGCAATGAGCCAGTCATACATTTCGCATTGGAAAAGCCCATCTAATATCGCTTTGGTAAAATATTGGGGGAAAAAAGAAAACCAAATACCAGCTAATCCATCTATAAGTTTTACTTTAGATAATGCATTGACAGAAACATCTGTTGAAGCGAAATTTCAAGAAAACCAAAATGGAATTTTAATTGATTTTTTATTTGAAGGAATTAAAAACAATTCATTCAAAACTAAGATAGAATCCTTTTTATCCATTGTTCAAAATGAATACAAATGGCTTAATTCTTATCACTTAACTATCAATTCGAGCAATACTTTCCCTCACAGCAGTGGCATAGCTTCGTCTGCCTCGGCATTTAGTGCATTAGCATTGTGTTTGGTGAATCTGGATGAAAAAATAAACAACACTATTTACCCTAATTTTTACGAAAAAGCTTCCTATTGGGCTAGATTAGGCTCTGGCAGTGCTTGCCGAAGTGTATATGGAGGAATAAATTTATGGGGCAAAACTAATTCATACCCCAATAGCAGCGATGAATTTTCCATTGAAATAAGCAAAGATGTTCATCCTATTTACACCGATTTCAACGACCACATACTCATCATAGAAAAAGGTAAAAAAAGCGTTTCAAGCACTCAAGGTCATGCACTATTAAAACAACATCCATTCGCTGAAATTAGATACCAAACGGCAAAAGAAAACACTGAAAAATTAATTTCTATATTAAAAACTGACAACTTAGATGATTTTATTCAACTTGTAGAAAGTGAAGCCCTGATGTTGCATTCATTGATGATGACTTCTGCTACACCTTTTATCCTTATGAAACCTAATACCTTGTCTGTTATAGAAAAAATATGGGAATACAGAAGGGAAAAGAATGTGCCAATATTGTTCACATTGGATGCTGGTGCAAATGTCCATTTACTGTCTCCAAAATCACAGCAAATGCAAGTAGATAATTTTGTAAAAACGGAATTGATTCAATATTGTCAAGACAATCAATATTTACACAACAGTGTTGGCAAAGGGCCTGAGAAACAGGTTTAAATTACCCTTTTCTTTAAAAGGACATTACAAAAACTAAAAAACTAGGAAGAGTAAAATTCACATTTGTGAGTTTTGTCGTTCTATTAATTGGTGTTACTGGGAAACTTGAGCCAGATGTAGATGAACTAGATGATCTTTTTCCCATTTCTACATTCACTGTAGTTTCTGTTAGTAATTTAATGTGTGCATTCAGTGAAAACTCAATACCATACACTGCACCTAGCCCATATAAATTGGTATTGTTTTTAACTTCTGTAATCACGGTAGAAGGAGGATTAAAACCATCGTCAAAGACAGAGGTACTTTTGTTCCTGTTTCCATTGTTGTTGTATGTCAAATCCAAACCTCCAAACATCAACCATTTTTTATGAATGTGTTTTCTAATTTCTAATCCTATTCTATAATCAAAGAGTGAATTAGTTCTTTCTATTTTTAAATTCACATCCTTTTCTTCTGATTTGGTTGAGTTAAAACCAATACCAGTTCTCAAAGCTAATTTGGGATTGAATAAATATTTGTATTGAAGTAAATAAGGGTTATTTGCAGTAGGGTTAGCGCCATTAAAGTTCAAAAATTGTTTGATAAACAAATTCGCATTTACCCCTATTTGATGTTTTAAAGGAGAATCAATAACTTGTGTTTGTGAATACAATTTACAAAAAGCTAAAAATGGCATTAAAATAAAGAGCTTTTTCATATCAATTAAATGGGTTTGAGAATTTTTTATCAGATAAATACTTGTAATCAGTTAAAGTTTTCAAAAAGGCAATAAGCGCTTGTTTTTTATCTTCGCTTAAATTCATTTTAATTGGTCCCTTTCTTTCAAATGTTGTTTGATCTAATTCAGATAAACTCCAATCTAAATTTGGATGGTTTTTAATTCCAGAATTGTAATGATTTATTACTTCTTCAAGAGATGTGAAACGACCATCGTGCATGTATGGTGCAGTTAATTCAACATTTCTAAGATTAGGAACTTTAAACATCCCTTTCAAACTTTCTGTATTGTTTCCACTTAATTTATTGTTTGGAGAATTAGCCATGCCTTGGTCTGTATATTCTTCATCTAGACCGATGTTTGCAAATTCTTGAGTCCAACCACTTTTATCTAAATTATGGCAATTGGAACATTTACCTTCTCCAAAAAAAATGTCTTTTCCTAATTGTTCTTGAGCTGAAAAATTTCTAAAATCCATTTCATGACCAATATCCCATTTGGAATTCAAAGACACCATGCTTTGAAGAAAAGTTGATATAGCATCAGCAATTCTCTCATTGTTTATATCTGTACTTCCAAAAGCTCTTTCAAATAAAACAGGATAATAACTAATTTTTGACAATTTTAATGGCATGTCGTTCATATCTACTATCCCCATTTCAATGTGATTGCTTATCGGTTTTAATACCATTGAATTCAAATTGGATTCACGACCATCCCAGAAAAAACCTGATTCAAAGGCCATGTTAGCTATTGAAGGAGAATTGCGAATAGTAACCATGCTTTCAAATCCTTGACTAAATTTTTTATCATCAGCAAACCCAATGGCTTGATTGTGGCAACTAGCGCAAGCTACTGTGTTATTGATTGACATTTTAGGTTCGTAAAACAAAACCCTTCCTAAATTGGCTAAATGCTTATTGATTTCAATTTGCCTATTGCTTCCAAATGGACCAAAAAAATTGTTGTTAAAATGTTCGGGTATAGAGACATTGTAATCTAAAACAGTAGCACTTAAATCGTAGCTTAAAGCTTTTAAATTGGCATTTTTTTCTTTGTTACAACTGATAAAAACAATCAGACTGATAAGAAATAAATTGATTAAAAGGATTTTTTTCATTTTGAAGATTTGAATTTGATTACCTATATAGACTCCTAACTAGATAAAAATGTTATGACAAATTTATAATTATTTTAT
>CAYVDH010000138.1:0-9615 GCA_964450355.1 uncultured Flavobacteriaceae bacterium | reverse complement strand
GTCCTTCATTTTCCTCTTTATATAATATAGATTTTTCAATAGTTACAGGGTAAGTTAAAACACTCATTATTTCTTCATTTGAGTTAATTGGAGTAAAAGTTATAACAAGTTTGCACCAAATGATTATAGGATCATTATTCCAAACCTTAAATCGTGCTAATGAAAAACATTCTTTTTCTACATATCTAGTATTATATTTAGCATTACTAATATAATACTTATTATCAACCCCAGGCCAATAATTTAAAAATATACCCTGATTTTCTAATCTTTTATTAAAATTTAGAGTTTCATCTATATCTCCTAATTCAAATGGTCCATGATTGTATTTGTTCTTGTATGTGATAGGTACATTTTTTTCATTTCCAAGACAAATTTTTTGTTCAGTATTTAAAATTGTATTTTGATATACTAATGCACATTGCATACTTTTAATTTTTAATTGCGATGCTGGATTCAAAACATACTTTAAGTCTTTCTTCAATTTATATTCTCTAATTGTTGGATTAACAACATTTATTTCTGTTCCATTACTTTGAATATATCTAATTTTTTTTACATTTGGATAATAATCTACATACTCAACAATTGGAGTTTCCAATAAATTAAATACTCCTAATACATTGTTGTAATCTGGTATCATTTCATTGGGTGCATTTCCTTTTTTCGCCCCTGGCACAACTAATATTTTATCTTTGAATTGCTTTTTATAAGTTATAGTTCCAGATGTGTATTGTTCTTGAGTTCCAACTATAGTAGCATGCTCAGAATTAGAACCTGAAAACATAAATTCTAAGACCCCTACTACTGTCCCTACTTGAGGTATTATTTTAAGCCATCCTGGCAATTTTAGTTTTTGTTCACCATTAGAAAGAGTATCACCTAATGTTTTTAATAACTTATTGGCACTTTCAATTGCTTTTTCAGCACTGCTTGATTTTTTATTTCCTGCATTTGTGGCATCATTTGTAAACTTCATAACAAAATCAAAAGTTCCTGCTATAGAGTTTACCGTTTTATCAGTTACTACATCTTGTGTTTGTTGATTTGTATTTTTCCCTTTGGTTATCAAATCTACATCAGCAGTTTGAGAAAGATAAGCTTCAATTCTAATTTTAGATTGTTCATTGCATGTGCATGGATCATAAGCTACAAAAAAATCCGCATACAACCAATAGTTATCTACATTAGTCCATTGATTAAACACCCTCATATCTTGATTAGCATTCAAATTATCTAACGCTTGTGTTACAGGAGAAGTATATGAATATAAAGCATTGCCCATATCACCTATAATTGTATTATTAAAACTCAATTTCATATATACACCATTATAGTCTTCTTCTCTATCACTAATATTGATAAAAACCCTTAAAACACTTCTGTATTTATTATACAAGACAAACATAGGATGCTCTATTCCATTTCCAGGTATTAACAAATTGTCAAATTCTTTATGAATCAATTCCCAACCTTCATCTGGTTGATAATCTCTCAAATCAGGATAATTTGGTGCTTGCCCAACATTGACCAAAGGCAATGTATTAGAATTATTAAAATCCCAATAAGGATTACTAAAATTACTTGTTAATGGGGTACCATTTTTAATTTTTTCTACAATCTGTATAGGGTTAATACGCCAATCCCAAGTATTTGAGCTTCCAGTAGCATTTGGTTTTGTAGTTACTGTATTTTGTGGACATGGCGGTATTACAGTTTGTGCAGTTGTACTAATATTAAATAGTAAAATTGCAATTATCTTTATTTTTTTTATCATTTTTATCATAATTGTATTATTTTAATCTATAACCTACAAAAGTTTTTGTTGTTTTAATTGCTTCATTAGTTTTTGAAATTTTAGTCCAACTAAAATCTATTATAATTTTATTTCTATTATTAGGATCTAAATAACCAATGCCAGAAGTACTGTAGCAATATTTATCTTCATAATTACCAACATTACCTCCTGCTGAAGTTATAATGCAATGTGAGTAAGAGGCTTTAAATTCTGGTCTTTTGCAAAAAGGTGTATTGTCATTGCAAGTACCATCGTTATGTAATCCTAAAATAGTATTAGGTGCAATTCCTGGATTTTTAAGCGCATTGCAATCCCAATGATCCCAATGGGTAGTGTCAAAATATCGCAAAGTTACTATGCGCTCTCCTCCTGTTCCATCAGTATAAGCACCCTTATAAGTACCATATATAGCAAAACTTTTTACTTCTCTAAAGGGCAATTGTCTAATTACTGTGTCCCATTCTTTCTTTCTACCATTGCATTCAGCAGGCGCTTTTTTATAGGTAATACATTTTACTTGTAATGTTTTAGTTACGCCACTAAAATCTAAAGAGAGTATTTTTCCATTATATGTATTAGTATCCATTCCAATTTTCCAAAATACTTTTTCTACACTCTTATCCTCTACTTCAAATATAATTATACCAGCAGCAAAAGTATCTTCGGCAAATCTGTCACCACCAAATGACAACACTTGAAACATCTTAAATTTTGCATTAGATTGCACAAATGCATCACACTTATTTTCACATTTTTTTCGGCAAGTAATTAAGCCAGAAATTAAGATTATACTTACTAATATTAATTTTGATGTTCTCATATACAAATCTAATGATTATTTTGTTAATAAGTTTAATTTTGCTTCTAAAATTCTAAGTCTTTCTTCTTGCTCTTTTATCGCCTGTTCTTGCTGAGCTAATTTTTCTTCTTGTGCTATGGTGTATAAGGTCAATTCCTCAATTTTTTGTTGTTGTATTGCCTGCATATCTCCTATGTTAAGTCCGCTGTCTAACACTTCTTTCTCGCTTGGAACTCCTGGCAAATGACCATTCATTTTAATAAAATTACTGACTTGATTTAGTGGCATCAATTTATATTCTTTTGCAAACACAAAATCACTCCACCATTTGGCGTTGACAATTAATTTAGTAGTTCTAAGTGTGCCATGTACTTCTACATTGCCATCTTTATTTATCCTAATTCCTCCTACTGTACTTGTTGCACTTTGGTAATTAGATGCCCATGGTGCAATTACTAATGAACTGTTTAAATTGCTTCCATCTGAATTTAACCCATCGGTAAATAAAAATGCCTGGTCTTTGTCGTCCACTATTCTGTTGTATTCTTTGCTTCTCAATTGGTTAAATACCATGATTTGTTTGGTGCGGTACCCATTGGTTCCAGCATTGGTAGTGCCAGTTTCACCTCCTATCAAAGCAGTTTGTGTACCTGATTGGTGTTTACCAAAAATGGCTGTCGGCTCTTCATTGTAGCCTGTTCCTTTTTGTACCACATCTAAACTCGCTCTTGGATTATTTGTATTTATGCCTGTATTTCCACTTGGCAATACTATAAATTGTGTGTTGAATGTATTGAAAGTTGGTGAACCTGGCAAACCAGAATTTCCAGGATTTTCATCGCGAATCCAAAACATGGGTCTGGTATTTAAATTCACTAGTGGCACTGTTGCAGATGTCCATGTGTATGATGCCTGCATGGATAGATTTACAGGTACATAGGGAGGCATTGGTGGTATTGTTCCTCCTTGAATATATACCCCGCCCCCATTTGCTACATTGTTGTAATTGGGTGATATCCCATTAGCTAGGTCATTGATGGTACAGCCCAACGAAGTGATGATTAAACCGTTTTGCGGTTGTAAACAGGGTCTGTATTTTACTTCCATCTTCCCATCAGGATTTAGTACACCTACTCCTGAATTGTGAAGTGTAACCGTAGAGGTTGATGACATGTCCCAATTGCCAACCATAGGCATTGGAGTTTGAGCTTTAGACTCATTGAATAGTCCACAAATACTCGCTAGTGCAAAGGCTTTGATTACTCCCCTTTTTAATGAAGTTTTTAGAAAATTTCTTTGTTTATTCATTTTTATACGTCATTGATTTATTTGACAATACAAAACTAAAATGTGAAATTTTCTAAAACTACAACTGTTTTAAAAACGGTCGTTTTTTTTTAAATACGGTAGGCAAAAATTATTATCTATTTGATTTTGTGTATTTTATCTTGCTAAATTTTATTTGTTTAAACAAATATCTATTTTTTAATCCATTTTTTTGACCCTTAATCCATTGATACAACTCAATAAAACCCATTCTAATTTTTCCCAAAAACATTGGTATGAAATACCACTCCAAATTGTGATGAAAAATTTAATTTAGGTATGGCATTCAAACTTTCATCTGAATTAATGCCCTGATACACCCCAAACTGAAACTGAAATTTTACTTTATCAAAACCATACCTAATATTTAATGCATGTTCTATGGTTCCATAACTTGTTTTACTTTTCAACCTTTCTATGTCGTTTTTCCAAAACAATGCATCATTAGTTTTCATGTTTGAAAAAGTAATTCTGCTCAATTTGACTGAATAAGCAAAACTAAAATTGGTTTCGTGGTTAGTAAATCCAATGTTGGGCATAATACCTATGCGAGTGTATTGGCCATTTAAATACAAATTTGTTCCAGAATCTGTGTATTTGTTATTATAAGTGCCCGAAGCAAAATCTCCAAAAATCTCAAACCGAGTTCTGTCACTTTTTTCTTTGTTTACAAAATAACCTAAACCCAAATTAACCATGTTTCCATTGTATTGGTATTTGTATTCTGTATTAGTTGTGGTATTGGTATTGCTCTGCTTTGCTGTCGAATACGACCCATAAGCCCCAATGCTCTCTGTCAGAGCCAATCCAGCTGTAAAATCGGCTTTTGTGACTAAATTGGTGCTAACATCGACATACAAATCTCCACTCTCTTCAAACAAGGGAACTGGATTTCTATTAGGTGTGTAAAACACCGCTCGGCACAATGAAAATAACAACACAAAAGAGATTAAATAACCTGTATTTTTAGTTAATGTCATCATGATATAAAATGTATTTTTATGCAATTAACAAAAAAATATTTATTTTTGTATAAAATGAAAAAGCATTTATTCTATTGTTTAATAATTCTATCAGGACTAAGCGCATGCGAAGAAGTCCCTCCATATATTGATTTCACTGTCCCTGCTGTTCCCTTAACAGATTCTACATACATCAATCCAAATGTCCCTGCTGCTCAACACAAAGCAGTATTACTAGAAGACATAACTGGTGTGAGATGTCAAAATTGCCCTGCTGCTGCGTTAAAAGCCAATGACATTGTTACTCAAAAAACTGAAGACAGTGTTGTTGTAGTTGCTTTATATCCAGACATTGCTGCTATCTCTAATTTTACAACACCCTATAGCGGAGTTCCTAGATTAACTTCAGAATACAGCAAACAAATTACTGAAACCATCAAAATTCCTAGCGGCTTGCCTAATGGTTATGTGGACCGCACCATTTTTGCAGGACGACAAGACCCTGTCATCAGTCCATTGGATTGGATAAACTTTGTGAACGAAAGATTAAAATTAAAAACTCCTGTCAACATTTCCATCACTAAATCCATTAAGGACACCACACTAAAAGTTAAAATTAAATTAGAATACAATGCCAGTGTCAACAGCGGAGTAAACCACAAATATTCTATATTTTTAATTGAAAATGGCATTGTGAGTTCACAACTAAAGCCTAATGGTACCGACCCTAATTATGTTCACAATCACGCTTTGAGATATGCTTTTGGCAATGCCACAGGCAATGCCTTAACAGAATCCTTAGTTGCTGGCAGAACATTCATTAAAGAGTTTGTTTATGAAACCCCTAAATCCATCAATTTAGCCAATTGCCACATAGTTTGTTTGGTTTCTGATGCCTCCACCAACGAAGTCATCAATGTCAGACAAATTCATTAATACCAATGGATTGGAATAGTTCCATCAAAGGATTTAAAAGTTATCTTTTACTCGAAAAATCGCTTTCAAAAAACAGCATTGAAGCTTATTTAAATGATGTTAAAAAATTAATTCATTTCATAGAAAATAATTCATATCAAATTGGTCCAGATAAAGTGGAATACAAGCATTTATTGGAGTTTGTATCGGCCTTAAATGAAATTGGAATAGCTAGTACTTCTCAAGCCAGAATCATCAGTGGTATCAGAGCATTTTATCAATACTTATCTCTTGAAGATGTGATTAAAAACGACCCTTCTCAA
This sequence comes from uncultured Flavobacteriaceae bacterium, assembly GCA_964450355.1. Classification (GTDB taxonomy): domain Bacteria; phylum Bacteroidota; class Bacteroidia; order NS11-12g; family UBA955; genus CAYVDH01. The sequence continues at coordinate 3,492 of CAYVDH010000138.1, read as the reverse complement.
TTTTTAGAATTGCCTAAGCTTGCTCGCAAACTTCCTGAAGTTTTGAGCTTAGATGACATCAATAACATGATTGCCCAAATTGATTTATCAAAAACACATGGTCATAGAGATAAAGCCATTTTAGAAACATTGTTTAGCTGTGGTTTAAGAGTAAGCGAATTGGTGAATTTAAAAATATCCAATCTGTTTTTTAAAGAAAAATTCATCAAAGTAATTGGTAAAGGCAATAAAGAAAGATTAGTTCCAATTGGTTCTTATGCCATCAAAGCCATTGATTTATATCTTAATGGTTCTAGATTATCCAGACCAATTCAAGCAAAGTTTACGGATTTTGTGTTTTTAAATCATTTAGGCAGTTCTTTCAGCAGAATATCTGTATTTAATTTGATTAAAAATTTAGCTAAAAAGGCAGGCATAAGAAAAAACATCAGTCCCCATACTTTACGACATTCTTTTGCTACTTGTTTGGTGGATGGTGGTGCAGACCTTCGTGCAGTTCAACAAATGCTTGGTCATGAAAGCATCACTACCACTGAAATATACACACATTTAGATAAAAAATACTTGCAAGAAACCATTGCCTTGTATCATCCTCGGGCAAAAAAATAAATGGTTTTCAAATAGAAAACCCATAGCTCAGTAAATTTTCATTTCATTGTATCATTTTTTTATTACTTTTGATTGTAAATCATTTTCAAATGAAAAAAACATTACTTTCAGTATTACTCATTATTTGCTTTGTAAATATAAGTAAATCACAAATTAAACTTGGAAATAATCCTGCAGTTATCAATTCAAGCAGCTTATTAGAACTTGAAAGCACGACCAAAGGTGTGCTTTTTCCAAGAATGAATACTGCTCAAATGAACACCATGGCAACTGTTGCCGGAATGCTTATCTACAATACAGATAGTAATTGTCTATGTAATTATACAGGAGTTACTTGGGTTAATTTATGTAAATCCAATACTTATTCACTGTTGATTACTTCTAATGGTAACATTAAAAAACTAGACTTAAACAACGGCAATTCAATCTATTTTTCCGTAGCAGATAATGACAGTTCAACTACAAATGAGTTGCAAAATTTAAGCACAAGTTCAAATAACAACATTAGACAAATTACATTAAGCAATGGAAACACCATTTATTTTTCTGTAGCCGATAACGATTCATCAATAACCAATGAATTACAAACCATTTCCATCAATGCTAGTAAAGGTCAATTAAGCATCAGCAATGGCAATACTATTACTCTTGGAGATAGTTCATCTACCAATGAATTACAAACGATTTCAAAAACAGGCAACACCATTTCATTAAGCAATGGCGGTGGTTCTGTAATTGTCAATGACCAAGATTCTACCAACGAATTGCAGACAATCTCTAAGACAGGAAACATCATTTCTTTATCTAAAAATGGAGGTAGTTTTTCTATCGCTGATAATGATTCTGTATCAACAAATGAATTGCAAACACTGAGTCAAACTGCTGGTTTGGGTAAAGTCACTTTAAGCAATGGTGGCGGAATCATTACCATTCCTGATAGCTCTGCTACCAATGAATTACAAACGATTTCCATCAATGCAAGCAAAGGTCAACTATCTTTAAGTAATGGTAATACTATTACTCTTGGTGATAGTTCTTCTACCAATGAATTACAAACGATTTCAAAATCTGGAAACACCATTTCATTGAGCAATGGCGGTGGTTCTGTACTAGTCAACGACCAAGATTCTACTAACGAATTGCAAACAATCTCTAAGACTGGAAACATCATTTCTTTATCTAAAAACGGAGGTAGTTTTTCTATAGCTGATAATGATTCTGTATCAACAAATGAATTGCAAACACTGAGTCAAACTGCTGGTTTGGGTAAAGTGACTTTAAGCAATAGTGGTGGTATCATTACCATTCCTGATAGCTCTGCAACTAATGAATTACAAACGATTTCCATCAATGCAAGCAAAGGTCAATTATCTTTAAGTAATGGTAACACAATTACTCTTGGAGATAGTTCATCAACCAATGAATTACAAACGATTTCAAAAACAGGCAACACCATTTCATTAAGCAATGGCGGTGGTTCTGTAATTGTCAATGACCAAGATTCTACCAACGAATTGCAGACAATCTCTAAGACAGGAAACATCATTTCTTTATCTAAAAATGGAGGTAGTTTTTCTATCGCTGATAATGATTCTGTATCAACAAATGAATTGCAAACACTGAGTCAAACTGCTGGTTTGGGTAAAGTCACTTTAAGCAATGGTGGCGGAATCATTACCATTCCTGATAGCTCTGCTACCAATGAATTACAAACGATTTCCATCAATGCAAGCAAAGGTCAACTATCTTTAAGTAATGGTAATACTATTACTCTTGGTGATAGTTCTTCTACCAATGAATTACAAACGATTTCAAAATCTGGAAATACCATTTCATTGAGCAATGGCGGTGGTTCGGTAATTGTCAACGACCAAGATTCTACCAACGAATTGCAAACAATCTCTAAGACTGGAAACATCATTTCATTATCTAAAAATGGTGGTAGTTTTTCTGTAGCTGATAACGATTCTGTAGCGACCAATGAGCTGCAAACACTGAGTCAAACTGCTGGTTTGGGTAAAGTCACATTAAGCAATGGTGGTGGTATCATTACCATTCCTGATAGCTCTGCTACCAATGAATTACAAACGATTTCCATCAATGCAAGCAAAGGTCAATTATCTTTAAGTAATGGTAACACAATTACTCTTGGAGATAGTTCATCAACCAACGAATTACAAACGATTTCAAAATCTGGCAATACCATTTCTCTGAGCAATGGCGGTGGTTCTGTAATAGTCAATGACCAAGATTCTACTAACGAATTGCAAACAATCTCTAAAACTGGAAACATCATTTCTTTATCTAAAAACGGAGGTAGTTTTTCTATCGCTGATAACGATTCTGTAGCAACTAACGAGCTGCAAACACTGAGTCAAACTGCTGGTTTGGGTAAAGTGACTTTAAGCAATAGTGGTGGTATCATTACCATTCCTGATAGCTCTGCAACCAACGAATTACAAACGATTTCCATCAATGCAAGCAAAGGTCAATTAAGCATCAGCAATGGCAATACCATTACTCTTGGAGATAGTTCATCTACCAACGAATTACAAACCATTTCTAAAACAGGCAATACGATTTCACTGAGCAATGGCGGTGGTTCGGTAATTGTCAATGACCAAGATTCTACAAATGAATTGCAAACAATCTCTAAGACTGGAAACATCATTTCATTATCTAAAAATGGTGGTAGTTTTTCTGTAGCTGATAACGATTCTGTAGCGACCAATGAGCTGCAAACTTTAAGTCAAACGATGAATTGGGGAACTGTAATTTTGAGTCAAGGCGGTGGAATTATTACCATTCCTGATAGCTCAGCAACCAACGAATTACAAACGATTTCCATCAATGCAAGCAAAGGTCAACTATCTTTAAGTAATG
>CAYVDH010000137.1:0-9722 GCA_964450355.1 uncultured Flavobacteriaceae bacterium | reverse complement strand
AATTTATTGTTGCAACTGCCTTAAGCTCAATAGCTTTAGTTGGCGGTATTTTGTTTATTAATCAATCAAAGACTTATTCACCTAGACAAGAGTCGAACATCGAAAAAGGAATTATCAATCAGCAAGGATTAGATGCCAAATCTGCTAAAGGAATGGCTCAATATTTTGGCAATTTGAGAAAAAACATTGAGACTGGCGAATTATCTTTATTTGAATACAACAATGCTATAGAGATGTCTTTGAGAAACAATTACAAAAGAACTGTTAATACCATTTGGACTGAAAGAGGTCCTGATAACGTAGGTGGCAGAACTCGTGCATTTTTACAAGATAAAGACACCCCAAGCATTATGTTTGTTGGAGGTGTAAGTGGTGGATTGTTTCGCTCTACAACAAGAGGTTTATCTTGGAAACCAGTAAACGATTTTCAAGAAAATTTAAACATTGTATCAATTGCACAAAATACCGATGGCATTATTTGTTATGGAACTGGTGAGGGTCAATTTACAAATTTAATTGGAACTGCTTTTGGTTCACCAGCATTCCAAGGTTCTGGAGTATTCCGTTCTACTGACAGAGGAAGAACTTTTAGCAGAATCAATACTTCAGTTAATTGGGGTAATGTTAGTTCTATGGATGCTGAAACCTCTGGAGGTACAAGAATTTATGCTGGTACTGACAATGGTATCAAATATTCTGATGATGGATTAAATTGGGTAAGTGCAAGGTCTGGCTCTTGTAAAGAAATAAAAGTAGCAAGTAACGGTCATGTGTGGGCTCAAGTTGGAAATGCAATTTTAAAAAGCACTGATAGAGGAACTGGATGGACTGTATCAACACCTACTGGAGCTGTTGGAACTCGTTTTTCTATTGCCATTTCTCCTGAAGATCCAAATTATGTTTATTTCATGGTATCAAGTGCTGCCGGCAGATTAGACGGTGTATACAGAACTACGAATGGTGGAACTTCTTGGGAAAAAATCATTCAACAAAGCACTATCTATTTTGACCCATTAATGTCTGGAGCATCTTCTCAAGGTAACTACAACAACGTCATTACAGTTGACCCTAAAAATAAAAATAGAATCATCATGGGAGGAGTTAATTTAGCTGAATGGAAAGAGGGAGAAACTCCTAAAACTATTGCATCTTTAAATGACTTTGGTGGAGCTAACAGACAATATGTTCATGCTGACAAACACATTTTAAAATGGGATACAAGAACCAATCCTCCAACATTGATTGTGGGATGTGATGGTGGTTTATTCTTTAGTTCAGATAATTTATCAACTTTTACACCTAAAAATTTTGGATTTAATGCCACTCAATTTTATGCTGTGGCTGCTGATTACGAAGGGAACATTGTTGGTGGAACTCAAGATAATGGTACTCAATACATAAACAGACAAGGAAATACTCCATTATCTGCTGTAGAAATAAAAGGTGGTGATGGTTTTCAAACTGATATTTCTGTAAAAAACAACAGCATTGTATTTGCTGAAACTTATTATGCCAACTTGACTCGTTCTAGAGATTTTGGAAAAACTCAATCTTGTATTTGGGACCGTAGAATTGCTCGTAGTTTCAAAGCTTTATCTGATACTGCCAAATTCTGTGAACATAACAATCAATCAGATTACGCACCATTTAATTCTAAATTCAAATTATGGGAACACCCTAATTTTTTCAATTCTGATTCACGTTTGTTTTTAGCTATCAATGGTCAAGTTTGGATGATGTTAAATGCTACAGATTTAAACAAAGAACCAGAATGGTACATGATTACCAATTCACTTGGTTCTTCTGATGTGTGGGATATTGAACCTACTAAAGATGGTTCAACTGTATTTATTAGCAACAACTCTTCTATATTCAGAGTAAGTGGATTAGATACTGCACATTACAATAAATGGTCTGCGCCATTGTCAATACCACAAGGTATTGTAACTACCAATTTAAGCTTTACTGCTAACAGTGGCAGAGCTATATCTTCTATAAACTTAGACCCTAACAATGAAAATAATGCATTGATAACTCTAGGAAATTATGGTGGAGGTAGTTATGTTTATAAAGGCAGTAACATGCTTTCTTCTCCTTCTTATACCAACATTACAAACGATTTACCAAGCATGCCAGTTTACGATGGCTTAATTTTATACTCTAATTCAAGTACCATGTTCTTAGCTACTGACCTAGGTGTATATGCTTCAGATAACAACGGTACAAATTGGGTTGCACAAACTAAACCAGAAAATAAATTTCCAAAAGTAGCTACTTTAGCTTTAAGACAATATTATTTCCCTAACAAAAACCAAGGTGCAATATACGCTGGAACACATGGAAGAGGTTTCTTTGAATGTTTACAATACAGAACCTCAGTTCAAAAATCAAGTGCTGTAAATACGGTATTAAACAAAATATCTGCTTACCCTAATCCAGCAAATGATTTTATTAATATCAATTTACAAAACATCACTGGTAATGACATCACTTTATCTGTAATAGATGTTACTGGAAAAGTAGTTACTAGAAAAATCATTGGAAATGTGGTTACCAAAGAAAGCAATGTTAAATTAGATGTAAGCGGATTACAATCTGGCAACTACATAGTAGTAGTAACTGATGGTAAAGGAACAAAACCAAAAGGAACCATTAAAATCATTGTAGCTCGTTAATTTAAATACAGAAAAATATATAAAAAAGGCTGTCAAAGAAATGATAGCCTTTTTTTATTGTTAGCTTTCAACTTTTTTTCGGAACTTTGCAAAATGAAATTTCTACGTATTTATATTGTTTACAGATTACCAATAAGCATTGCTCTGATTGTTTTGGGTGTATTATCTCATGTATTTGGAGATCCAATTTTAGCATGGATACTCTATTTATTAGCCTTAATATCTTTAGTATTGTATTTTACAATAGGCACCATGCGAATGGTTCAAGAAGCTGTAACGAATGGAGATGTTGAAGGAGCTGTTGCTTATATTAAAATGATTAAATTTCCTAAATTGCTTTTTAAACCTATCAGAGCGAGCTACTACATGATGCAAAGCAACTTATCGATAGCAAATGCAGATTTAGATACAGCAGAGGCAAACATCAGAAAAAGCATCAACACCAAATCAAGTTTAGGAAGCGAAATGGAAGGCACTAATTTAATGCAACTAGGATTTATTCAATTAAAACAAGGAAAAGGTAAAGAAGGCAGATTAACATTAATAGAAGCAGTTAAAAAAGGAATTCCTGATAAAGAAAATCTTGCTAGTGTTTATTTACAATTGTGTACTATGGAAATTCAAAGACAAAACAACAGAGTAGGTAAAGACTATTTTAAAAAAGCCAAAGCTTTAAAACCAAAATCTGAAGAAATTGTTAAACAACTTCAATTGTTGGAAAAAAACATTTCAAGAATACCTGGGTAACAATTATTTTAACAATATTTCATCCACATTTTTCTTGATATTCTCTGCAATTTTTAAGGTAGGTATATCGTTGATATCATTGTTAAATGGGTCTTCTATTTCCTCAGCTATTAATTCTAAACTCACTAACACATAAAAGACAAAAACGACAAATGGAATTACCCAAAAACCAAGAATAAAAGTATATCCAAAAGGCATACTCATGATGTAAAAAAAGATGAACTTTTTGATGAATAAAGAATAGGAAAAAGGTATTGGTGTGTTTTTAATTCTTTCGCACCCACCACATACATCTGTAAAAGATTGTATTTCGTTATTCAGATACAATAACTCTTCTGCACTTAGCTTGTTTTGTTGTTTTAATTGGTACAGTTTTTTATAAATCATACCAGCTACATAATTAGGAAAGTGAATAATTCCTGATTTTTGCTCTAATTCTGGATGATTTATTTCATCGAGCAAAAGTCTAGTTTCTTCTTTGGATAAAGATTTACTTAAAACCGAAGCATACATAGCTATTAGCTTTGAAAAAAATTCGCGATTAGCTTTATCTTCACTTGGGAATATGCTATTCAATTTAAGTGCTAAATTTCTTGAGCTATTGACTAATTGACCCCACAGTTTTCTTCCATCCCACCATCTATCATAAGCGGTATTTGTTCTAAATACCAATAACATAGACAAAACAAAACCCAACAATGTATGAAAATTAGTAAGGTTTTTAACATGACTATTTTCTGTTAATTTTAATACATACATTTCTAAATACACAATAACTGTTGAATACAAAGCCATCAAAACCATCATTTTAAACAACTTTTGAAATGTATCTGCTTTGTGTAATTTAAATATAAAACTAAACCACTCTTTGGGATTGTATGCTATCATTTTTTAAAAGGGGTGTAAACTTAAAGAAATTATTAAAATATAAAAAGTGATGTGATTAAAATTATAGTTTGTTCTTAACGCAATCTTGTTTTAGAAAATGAAACAATTACCTTTTATAAACAAAATAATTCTCTTCGTTCCAACAATTGGTATTAAACACTTTTATTAATTTAAAGTCTTTTAAAAATAACTCTGAATACTCTTTAGAATAGTTGAATTTTTTACCATAAGAAAACTCTCTGTTACAATCAACTGATTTTATTTCTTGATTAAAAACTAAATAACATACTTTTCCAAGTGAATTAAATGAATCCGTGAATTCGACAAGTCGGTTTAAACTCATCTCATATTTATTTTCTTTAGTAAAATGAACATATAATCCCTTACGGTTTTCTCTAGGAATAAAAAATTCTCTTTTATCATAATATACAACACTCTCCATAGTGTAATCTGCTTCAGGAATAATTAAGCTATTTTCGTTCAAATTTTGAGTACACCATTTTCCAAATTCTTTACTGTTACTCATGTTTGTATTTAAATTAAAAACATATTTAGATTTTCCCTTAATTAAAAGTGTACTAGTTATGTAAAGATTAATAATAATCCCAAATGAGATAATAATAGAAGTGATATTTTTCTTTAACCAATGGGCTTTTAATTGAGGGAAATAATACCATGCAAAGACTATGAGAGTATAAAAATAAATTCCTTGGTGCCTATTTTGACTGCTGTATATTTTTAAAGAAAAAAAGGATGTAAACAACAAAATTAAAATCAAAATTATCATGACTTTAGGTTGTTTATAAAACATTAGAACGCTTAAAAATAGAAAAAAACTAATCCCATATGCATTTAATTTTAACCAATTCGGTATATAATCATTAAATCCATTTGATACATTCAAAGTGTTTAAAATTAAATCTAAATTAAAAGGATGATGATTTACAACTACAGTTTCTTTATTAGGATAAACCAAGGCTATAACTAAACTAAATGAAACTAAAATCAGCAAAGAATTTAAGACTAATTTTTTAGTTTTTTTCAATTCGCTAAAATGTTCATTTAAATACCAAATACTCAATATAAACGAAGCAAATGATGCATAAATATTGCAATGCATTGCAAATATTAAATACAAAATTGCTTTAAAATTAAAGTCTTTGTTCTTTGTTGCTTGATAAGCAAATAATAATAGAAAAAAGGCTGAAATTCCATAGTTTCGGCAATTTATACCATATTCATAAACACAATAATAGCCAAAGATTAATCCTATTTTAACCCAAATATTAAAAGGTGATTTAAATAAAATTATAGCACAAATACCTGAAGCAAAAATAAAACTGAAAATAGATAAAACTGAAGTAGAGTGGTATAGATTGTATCCTAATTTTAGAAACAAATACCATAAAATTGGATGTCCTTCGTTTTGTAAATAAACAGGTAAATGAAAAATGCTTGGACTTGTTATAGCAATAGATAAAGCCCTCATTTCATCACGCCAAATTTCGTGATGATAAAAACCAAACGCCATTACTATTAACCAGGTAAGACAGATTAAAGGGTAAAGAATTTTTGATTTCATAATTAGAAATTCAAACTAAATTACCTACTCAAATACATGCTTTTTTTGCTGTAAATTTCACGGAATTCTGGGTCTTTTGTATCTTTAACAAACAGTATTGCCTCTCCTGTACTTTTCATTTCTGGACCAAGTTCACGATTTACATTCGGAAATTTATTGAATGAAAATACCGGCAGTTTAATGGCATAACCTTTTGGTTTTTGAACAATTGTAAAATCTTTTAATTTATTAACACCCAACATGATTTTTGTAGCAATATTGATGTAAGGTACATCGTATGCTTTACAAATAAACGGTACGGTTCTACTCGCTCTAGGATTGGCTTCTATCACATATACCTTTTCATTTTTAATGGCAAACTGTATATTCAATAAACCTCTGATGTTCATGCTGAATGCTAATTTTTTGCTGTATTCTTCCATTTGTTGTTTTACATTTTCACTCAAACTAAATGGTGGAAGTACTGCACTGCTATCTCCACTGTGAATGCCTGCAGGCTCAATATGTTCCATCATTCCAATAACATGGTAATCCTCTCCATCACATATCACATCGCACTCAGCTTCTTCTGCTCTATCCAAAAAATGATCAATTAATACCCTGTTTCCTGGTAAATCTCCTAATAATCCTATAACTGCTGTTTCTAATTCTTCGTCATTGATAACTATTTTCATCCCTTGTCCTCCTAAGACATAGCTAGGTCTTACTAACACTGGATAACCTACTTCATTGGCTATTTTAACGGCTTCTTCGGCTGTTTCTGTAACTCCGTATTTTGGATATGGTATGTCTAATTCTTTTAATAAATCACTGAACAATCCCCTATCCTCGCTCATGTCCATATCTGGGAAACTTGTACCTATGATTTTTACTCCTTTTTCGTGTAATTTTTGAGCTATTTTAAGTGCCGTTTGTCCACCCAATTGAACGATAACCCCTTCTGGTTTTTCGTGCTCTATTATTTCCCAAACATGTTCCCAATACACTGGCTCAAAATACAATTTATTTGCCATGTCAAAATCAGTACTTACTGTCTCAGGATTGCAATTCACCATGATGGCTTCAAATCCACTTTCTTTGGCTGCTAATAAACCATGTACGCAACTGTAGTCAAATTCTATTCCTTGGCCAATTCTGTTAGGACCGCTTCCTAATACAATGATTTTTTTCTTGTCTGATTTTATGCTTTCATTCTCACCTTCAAAACAAGAGTAAAAATAATTTGTAGGAGAAGGGAATTCAGCAGAACAAGTATCTACCATTTTATAGGTTCTAGTGATGCCTAATTTTTTTCTTTTTTCGTACACTTCGTCTTCTGTACAATTTTTAAGTAAATAAGCTATTTGATAATCGCTATAACCTTTCTTTTTAGCTGTTAAAATCAAACTCTCAGGAAGGGTTTCCAATGTAAATCTTTTGATTTCTTTTTCGGTATTAACTAAATCCAGTAATTGTTCAAGATACCATCTATCTATTCTAGTTAGTTTTTGAATGGAAGTAAGAGGCACTCCTAATTCTATAGCGTCTTTTAAGTGGAATAATCTATCCCAACTTGGATTCTCCAAACTGTGTGTAATGGTTTCTAAATTTCTTGTTCCAGTTCCATCAGCTCCTAACCCAAATTTCCTGATTTCAAGAGATTGACAAGCTTTTTGTAATGCTTCTTGGAAGCTTCTTCCTATTGCCATTACTTCGCCTACAGATTTCATTTGTAAGCCAAGTTGTTTGTTTGCACCTTTGAATTTATCAAAATTCCATCTAGGTATTTTAATGATGACATAATCTATAGCTGGTTCAAAGAAAGCAGAAGTAGTTTTTGTAACAGGGTTTTTTAATTCGTCTAAATTATAACCAATGGCTAATTTTGCTGCAATTTTAGCAATAGGATAACCTGTGGCTTTGCTTGCCAAAGCTGACGAACGTGATACTCTTGGGTTAATTTCAATAGCAATAATTTCTTCATCTTCGGGGTTAACAGCAAATTGAACGTTACACCCTCCAGCAAAATTGCCTATACTACGCATCATTAAAAACGCCATGTTTCTCATTTTTTGGAAACAAGTATCACTTAAGGTCATAGCAGGTGCTATGGTAATGCTATCACCTGTATGAATTCCCATTGGGTCAAGATTCTCAATGGTACAAATGACTGCAATGTTTTGGTTGTTGTCTCTTAATACTTCTAATTCATATTCTTTCCAACCAAGCACTGCTTGTTCTACCAACACTTCGTGTGTTGGTGAGGCTTCTAATCCAGCTCTTAATGCTTCGTCTAATTCACTTTTACTTTTTACAAAACCTCCACCAGTACCACCCAATGTAAATGAAGGTCTGATAACTAAAGGATAACCTATTTCTTGAGCAATTTCTTTCCCTTCGAGGTATGAATTCGCTGTTCTACTTTTTGCTACTCCTACACCAATATCTATCATCAATTGTCGGAACAATTCACGATTTTCAGTCTTCTGAATTGCTGCTGTATCCACTCCAATGATTTTAACATTGTATTTTTCCCAAAGTCCGATATCCTCAGCTTCAATACATAAATTTAAAGCTGTTTGACCTCCCATAGTTGGTAATACAGCATCTATTTGTCTTTCTTTTAAAATGATTTCTAAAGATTGGCAATTCAATGGGAGTAAATAAATATGATCTGCTGTCACATTATCAGTCATGATGGTAGCAGGATTACTGTTGATAAGGGATACTTCTATACCTTCTTCTCTTAGTGATCGAGCAGCTTGACTACCGCTGTAATCAAATTCACAAGCTTGTCCAATGATGATTGGACCACTGCCAATGATTAATACTGATTTAATGGAATTGTCTCTAGGCATTTAAGATTAAAATTTGGCAAAATTAGGGTTTAATCCTCTAAAGAAATAAAATTGTGGAGAAGTAGGGAAAAAATAAATAAAGACCTGAAAATTTACTTGCCTTATTTTGATAGAAAACAATAACTCATTGATAGAGTGAAACCAGGAACAAAATAAAAAGCTATTTTTTCTTTGTTGTAATTCAATATCAAGGGCATAGTTAATTCTGGTATGAAATAAAATCTATTCGTTAGTTTGGTTTCAATTCTTGAAAATATAATAAAACCCGTAGATAAACCTTTAGAAACTATGTATTTTTCATCTTTTAAATTTGGTTTCCAATCCCAACCAAATTTTGAAGAATCTAATGAAAATTTTTCGGTTTTCAATCCATTATTAAATGCCCCTAAAAAACATTTTGCACCTGCTTTAACATTCAAATTTGTATTTTTTTTAACCAATTTGTTAATGCCAAATTGAATTCCTATATTTTGATTTGTTTCATTTGACCTAATTTTAATGAATTGTCCATGAATTTTTAAAATATCTGATTTGATCTCATTGAAATTTGAAAAGGATATATAATCGACTGAATAATTCCATAGTTTATTTATTGATTCAAACCCAATATTAAAACCCCTGTTGTAATTTAATGTAGCAATACTTAAATTCGCCTTTATTTGAGCTCTGTATTGTGAGTATGTATTTAAAATGAATCCATAAAAAAAAAAAAAAACAATTCCTTTCATTCATCTATAACTCATTACAATCAATTTTATTGCAAAATATAATTATTGTTTTTTTACTATAAAAAATAATTACATAACAATGCCGACTGCCATGTTTGGATTTTCAGGATTTACAGAAATTCTTAGATTGGAAGGATGAATCACTAAGTCCATGTCTTCAATTGGAATGGCTCCCAGTAGAGTTGTGTTTCCCAAAACTAAAGCTCCAACAAAACATTGACGATTTTCAAAATTAACTTTAATTGGTCCTACATAATTACATTTC
>CAYVDH010000136.1:0-9816 GCA_964450355.1 uncultured Flavobacteriaceae bacterium | reverse complement strand
ATTGTATTGAGATTAGGCTGGTATAAATTCAGTTAATTATTATGATATAATTCGTCTTTTATCTGACAATAGACTATTGCTTAATATATACCACAACAATTGTTATATTTTTTGCAATTTTAAAATGCCATCATACTTTAAAATATCATGATAATTTAAACTTATACTTTATTTTATCATGATAATCTAAGATAAATATTTTGTTTTTTAGCTGTTTTAAACTATTTTTGCTGTTCAATGTTTGAGAGAAAACAATTATTTGTTGATTTGGAAAATGAAAGTATGTTCTTATGGGGCGCAAGGCAAACCGGCAAAAGCACTTTGTTAAAGTTTTTGTATCCTCATGCTTTGGTTTTTGATTTATTACTTTCTGATGTGTATGAAAAATTCTTGAAAAATCCATCTCATCTTAGAGAAGTTTATTTAGCAAATCCGTCTGAAATCAAATTGATTGTTATTGATGAAATACAGAGAATACCCAATTTATTGAATGAGGTGCATTGGTTGATGAGTAATCATCAAGTTCAATTTATTTTGAGCGGCTCAAGCCCAAGAAAAATCTTAAGAAATGGCACCAATTTATTGGGTGGACGAGCTTTGAGATACGAATTATACCCTTTAATAAGCCATGAAATACCTGAATTTGACCTGTTAAAAGCATTAAATAATGGACTTTTGCCCAGGCATTATTTAGCAGCTAAACCTCAAAAAATGATTGCATCTTATATTGGCAATTATTTAAAAGATGAAATTGCAGCTGAAGCTAAAATTAGAAATCTTCAGATTTTTTCTAAGTTTTTAGAAGCCGCTGCTTTTAGTAATGGTGAAATGGTTAATTATACAAACATTGCCTCAGATTGTGGCATATCATCGCCCACCGTTAAAGAGTATTTTCAAATTTTAGAAGAAACTTTAATTGGTCGATTTTTACCTTCTTATCAAAAAAAACCTAAAAGAAAAGTGATTTTAGCACCTAAATTCTATTTTTTTGATATTGGTATTGTTAATTATTTATTAAAGAGAGGCGAAATTAAAACAGGAAGTGAATCGTTTGGTCAAGCATTCGAACATTATATTTACCATGAAATTTATACACACAGCAAATATTCTGGAATAGAATATGACATTAGCTATTGGAGAACAACATCACAAATAGAAATTGATTTTGTATTGGGCAATAACGAAGTTGCTGTTGAGGTAAAAGCAAGCGACAACATTTCTGCAAGACACATTAAAGGGTTAAATGAATTTGCAAAAGAGTATGAAGTGAAACAATTAATTTTAGTTTGCAATGAAAAGTTACCCCGATTGTTAAACAATGTATTAATTCTGCCTTGGCAAATTTTTATTCAAAAACTTTGGGCAGGAGAAATCATCAAATAACATTGAAATAACAATGTTTATTCTATCATTGATTTTTATTTAACAAGATGGTCGCGATTTATTGGGGTTAGGAAATAATACAAATACAAAAGTGGGTTTTTAAACGATGGTGACAATAGCGAAATGAGTGAAAAGGCAGAAGTGAGACCAGTTAGTAAATGGTATTTAAACTATAGTCAAATCAAACACTTTTAATGTCACTTAAAAATAAGTGTCCACAGCAAAAGTGAACTGTTGAATAAAAATTCTTTTAATGGCTGAAATGTTGTTTTGTTCATAAAACAACAGCATGGCTTTTTTGTATTCAATAGAATCTACTGTCCTAAATGAAATAGGGCAATAATTGTAATGCATTAAAATTGAATTACTTACAATTCTAGCAGTTCTTTTATTTCCATCTACGAAAGGTTGGATATATGAAATTAATACCAATGCTAACAATGCTTTTTCAAATACATTTTCTTTGTTATTTACCAATTCACAAAGTTCTAAAAGCGCCTCTTTTATTTGAAATTCATTATCTAAAGGTTTGTAATTTGTTCCAGAGATTCCAACACGTCTATTTCTAATGTTTTTCTCAACAATCAATTCTTTCATAAGTAAAGAATGAATGTCCTCCATTTTAGAAACCGAAAGTGGATTTAAGTATTGAGGATTTTCTATTATGAAATCGATGGCTTCTTTATGATTTAAAAGCATTGTGGCTTCATCTTTTGTTTTTCCAGAAGCAGTTTCTTTATCTTTTAGCAATTTTTCGGTTTCTAATAATGAATAGGTGTTGCCTTCAATTTGCGAAGATTTCCAACTTAAATCTATAGCTAATCTCTCAAGTTCTTTTTTAAAAGCTAAATCAGACAATTGTTTGGCATTATTGTTATAAACTTCTTGTAATTCTTCAAGTTTTGATAATTCAATATCAGAAAAGACATTGTTTTTTTTTAAAATATTAGAGATTAACTGGAAATTAAAATTACTGTTTATTTTGCGTTCGTCAATTTCTTTTTGATAATAAAGGTCTAAATCAATAGGTTCTATCAATTCATAAATAGAAGAAATTTTATATTTAGTTGCTTTGCCTTTGCCTATTATGTCTATTAGCTTTTCAGTATGTAATTTTATTAAATTGCGTTTAAGCGTAGCATAACTTACATCAATATCAATATTGTCGTGTATCACTTTAGAAGAGCTAGTTTCGTTAGATTTTAAATAGTTTAAAATTTCTAGTTCAGTAGGATTAAGCACTGTATTATTTATTTATAGCTCACAAATTTAATGTTTGTAGCTCAAATAACCATAATTTTGAGCTGTATTTTCAATGCACATGAGCTACAAATTAAGATTTATTGGAAATTGAAACATTCATCTGAATATTTTCAAGCTATTATTAGCAAAGATAAAATGTAGTTTTTAATACAATTATATATTACTGAATTTCAGCTTGTTTTATTTTTTTAGAATAAAAAAACACTGATAAAATAAATGAACAAGCAAAGGCTATACTCCAGGAAATGCATACTCCAACTAATTTCATTTCTTCGATTAATAACAAACAAGTGACAACTCCAGCTAATAACCCAACTAAATTTATCCAAATGATTTTTTTAAATTCATTCATGGCATGTAAATAATGATTGATGATGTTGCTGATTGAAAACAATATAACTCCTAAACCCAAATAGGGCAACAAAATGGATATTTCTGAAAAGTCTTTGTTGAAAATGAACAACCACCAATTCATCGGAATTGTATTCAATAAAATAAATAGGAGTGATGTACCAATGAAACTATAAACAATGGATTGATTTGTTAATTTTATTTTCAATTGAGAATTTTCAGTATTCAATATTTTCAAATGCAATATCTGTCCTATGCTGTGACCAATGATCCAAAGAGACTCAGCTAAAACAATTAAATTGTTAAAAACACCTAATTCAAATTTCCCAAGGTAAAATACTATGAAATAAAAAAACAACCTGTAATTTAAAAATTGTACAAAATGACCTGCCTGAGCTAAAAAACCTTTTTTTAATACTTCTTTGTTGAATTTGAATTTTTCATTGTTTTTTAAATATTGCCTGACCCATGAAGTTGAAAAACCTATTCCTAAAAGGATGGTAAAGATGTAAAAGATATAATATTTATCTATCGTATATTTCAAATTATACATTATCGATACTGAAATTAATAAGGAAATAGCAACTGCCAACAAAGATAAATTTCTTTTATTGACCTGTCGATTGCCCATTAATATCAATAAATTATTGTTATTTATAGATAATAAAAACGCAGATAATGAGACAAATACATACATATTTACATCTAAATAATAAAGAGGAATAATCGAAATTAAACAAACAAATATTATCCAAATAGCACTGGTTTTCCAAATGTTTAAATTATCGTATTTATAGGATAAATTTATGTTAGCAGATGAATTACCGAAATCGCAAAACAATTGTATCAAAGCAACATTGGTTAAAAATAGGCTAATTTCACCTCTACCTTCAGCTCCAAATAATTTTGAAGTAATGATTACAGTAATAAATCCCAAACCAGAGACACTGACTTTAGATAAAAAGTTGAGTAGGGTAGCTTTATTCAATGTTTAATGGAATTGAACTCGCAATTTATAATTAAATCGTGGAGTAAAAAAACTAAAATTACACTCATTTTAAAATATTAACATATTGTATAATTAGCTTAATATCAATATAATGTGACACTTATTTAAACTATTAGTTGAATACTATGAATTCTAGATTAAATTTTAACATCACCAATGTTGAGCGCTTCATAAGGCAGTAAAAAGGGTTTATTTAGCTTTTATTAATATTGACATTGATTGTATGTAATTGATAATAAGTTATATAGTAGTATTTTACAGATGTAAAAACACTCGTTTACATTTGTAAATTATTTAGTTTACATTTGTAAACAAGATACTTTACAATTGTAAAACCAATATTTTACTTTTGTAAACACCTTAAACAATAGAATTAACATGTTAGAAAACAGAATATTAGAAGTTTTTAATCAATCAAATCTAAGCAGACAAGAATTTGCTAATAAATTAAATATCTCAAACGCTGTGTTATCACACATTAGCTCAGGCAGGAATAAAGCCAGTTTGGATTTGGTATTAAATTTATTAAATGCTTTTCCTCATATCAACCCTGAATGGCTGATTTTAGGTAAAGGTGACATGTTAATATCGAATAAAGAGAATGAATTGAAACGATTTAAAGATCAATTGAACATGAAAATTGATTCTTTAATTATTTCTAATAAAAAATTACAAGATGAACTTCTATTAATGAAGTCAGAATTGAATGATTTACAATAAATTAAAACAGAGAAGGCTGTTTTATGTTGTTTAAAATGTGACTGTAAAACAAATCACCAAACATTTTTTGAGCCTTAGCTAAATAATCTTTATCAACAGCATATATAACGCTGGTTTTGTAGTTTTTAGCACTGATAAGATTCGCAATTCTGAGTTCACTTAAGTGTTGAGAAACAGTAGATTGGCTCAATGGGAGCTTATTTACTATGTCCTGACACGTTTGATTGTTTTGAACTAATAATAATTTAATAATTCTTACCCTGGCTGGATGTCCTAGGGCTTTACATACTGTACTTAAATCTACTTCTCCTTGCTCAAACAAGGACTTTTTACTCATTGCCATACGCTAGTGCAATTATAATACCTTTTATCCTACTATACAACTTGTTTTATCTGAAAAATAAAATTAATCTAATTTCGATTTATCGTTTATGCTTCCAACGTCTATGACTCCACAACCAATATTCAGGTTGTTGAATAATTGATTTTTCTAATAAATTAAAAAAGTCTTTTTGGGAAAATTCTTTTCCTTTTCCTAAATAATTTAAATTTATCTGATATTCTCCTTTTTTGATTGGAGTCGCTTCTATATAAAAAGTTTTTAAATCGTATTTATGCGATAGTTTTTCAGCTCCCATAATCATGGCTGTATCTTGATTTAAGAATTGTACCCAATCGCATCCCTTATTATTGCTCGGGGATTGATCGGCTATTAATACTAATAAATAAGGTTTTGAACACGTTTTTATGGCCCTTAATACTTCTTCCATAGGAACCATGTTAGTTCCAAATTCTTCCCTTGATTCTTTGATTTTAGCATCAAAATATTTATCTTTTAAAGGTTTATAGGCTCCTAATATTTCATGTTTTAAATACAATGGAGCGCTTTTGCATAATATTTCCCAGTTGCCATAGTGGGGCATAACTACAATGGCGCTTTCATTTTGTACATACAATGCGTTTAATACCTCAGATGAATTTCCTTCTTTCACCATCTTCATCAGATTTACTCTATCTAAACTAAATCCTTTGACTGTTTCTATAATCAATTGAGATAAATATCGATAATATTTTTTTGCGATGTCATTGATTTCTGTTTCATTTTTTTCAGGAAATGAATTTTTTAAGTTTTCAAAGACAGTATTTTTTCTGTATTTTGTGACATTATACAAAAGAAAATAAAAAAAGTTGGAAATAATGTATAATAACGATAAAGGTAGTTTGGATAATAGTTTTAGAATGAAATACCCAAATCTACTTAACATTATTTTCATTCTATTTTATGTACCTAAAGTCGTGATTGTTTTTTAATTGAATCACAAATTGATACATCAATTCAATCACCTGTTCTATGTCTTTTTTATGAACAGTTTCAACAGTGGTATGCATGTATTTTAAAGGCAAAGAAATCAAAGCAGATGGAACACCTTCGTCACTGTATGCAAAACTATCCGTATCGGTTCCAGTGCTTCTGCTTACAGCAGCCCTTTGAAAAGGGATTTTATTTTTATTAGCTACTTGTATTACCATGTCTAACAAATTATTTTGAACCGCTGGACCATAAGTTAAAACAGGACCTAAACCACATTTTTGGTCACCCTGCTTCTTTTTATCGTATAATGGCGAACTAGTATCATGACATACATCAGTGATGATAGCTACATTTGGTTTAATTTTTCTTGATATCATTTCAGCTCCACGTAATCCAATTTCTTCTTGAACAGCATTCACAACATACAAACTGAAAGGAAGTTTTATTTTATTTTCTTTGATTTTACGAGCTACTTCAGCTATCATGAATCCTCCAATTCGGTTATCTAAAGCTCTTCCACAGTAATATTTTCCATTAAGTTCTGTTAATTTATCTTCAAATACTGCGACACAACCAACATGAACACCTAATTCTTCAACTTCTTTTTTGCTGCTACAACCAATATCAATAAATAAATTGTCAACGGTAGGAGTTACTTCTTTTTCGCCAGTTCTTACATGGATTGCTGGCCAACCAAATACACCTTTTACAATGCCTTTGTCTGTAAAAATATTAACTCTTTTAGATGGAGCAATTAAATGGTCTGAACCTCCATTTCTAGTAATGTATAAATAACCATCATCAGATATGTACTTGATAAACCAAGAAATTTCATCAGCATGAGCTTCAATGACAACTTTATAATTTTTTCCAGGATTGATTATGGCTGCAACAGAACCATAAGCGTCTGAAATATAATCATCTGAATAAGATTTTAAATAATCTAACCATATTTTTTGCCCGCTTTTTTCGAACCCAGTAGGTGAAAAATTATCTAAGTATTCATATAAAAACTTCTCACTTTTTTTATTCATTTTCTATTATATTAGAATGGTAAATCATCTGAAGAATTATCTGATTCAGAAAAATCTTCAACATTTGGTGCTGTAATGGTTGTGTTTTCAGCTTTAGGAGCATTGGTAGTAGGAGCAGCACCTGCTAATTCTATTTTCCAAAACCTTAAATCTGTGTACCACCTGCCATTGTATTCTCTGCTTTCAGCATTTAGCGATAATTTTACTTTGTCTTGTAAATTGTATTTATTTAATTCATCTACTTTATCAGCCCAAGCGCCAATACAAACATTTTTTGGATATTGACCCTCAGTTTCTATGATAAATTCTTGCTTTTTCCATTCACCCCTTTGTCCTTGCCCTGTTACAACATCTAATTTTCTAACAATTTTTCCTATTAATTCCATTTTTCAAACTTAATGATATTTTTTTTTAACTTAAAATTTTTTATCTACACTTTTTCCGTTTGTTTATTCCCTTTAACTTGGTTTAATTTGCATTTAATCCATGCAACAATCGATACATGATTTACAATTTTTATCCGATTTTTTAACTAAAATTAAATCAGATGATTACATTGTGGGCATGGATAACATTTCTTTCTCTGGAAGTATAGGACAACACTCAAGGCACATTGTTGAATTTTATGAACAGTTTTTAATGACCTATCAGATAGGTGAGATTAACTACGATTTAAGAAAAAGGAATCCAACTCTTGAGTTAAATCATTTGAATTGCATTGGTTTAATTGATGATATAATTTCTAAACTAAACCATTTGGATTTGATTAAGGACATGCCAATTAAAGTGACTAATAATTTTTCTGATCACTTATCAACTGTCGGCAGGGAGTTGATGTTTTTAAATGAGCATGCTGTGCACCATTTAGCTCTTATTAGAATCATTGCTGAATCAAAAGGATACTCATTCCATGAAATGGAAAACTTTGGTATTTCAAATTCTACCTTACTTTACAGAAAATCGAATTAAGCTTAATGTGTATTCTTTCTTTATTTAAGCAAAAAGATAAATTCATTTTAACATTTAACAGAGATGAACAATTAAATAGAGCAAGTGAATTTCCAAAATGGATTGATGCTTCTGTCTTTTGCCCAATAGATTCATTGAAGGGTGGAACTTGGATTGGATACAATGGAAAATCATTGTATTGTCTTCAAAATGGAGGATTAGAACCTCATATCAGAGATACTAATTATACAATAAGCAGGGGATTGATGCTTATTAATGTTTTAAAAAACGAAAAATTTGATTTATATCAAGCCATCAAAGACCAACATGTTGAACCATTTACAATCACTCAATTTCAAATAGAAAATGAATCGTTAATCTCAAGCATATACAATGGACATGAATTGAACAAAATAGAAATTCCTTTTAATGAGCCATACATCAACTGTTCAAGCACATTATACAACTCATTTGCCAAAGAAAAAATTAAAGATTATTTTATTGCAAAATCAAGGATTGATTTTGATGAAAATGATATACTAAATTGGCATAAAAACATGATGATTGGAGCAGAGTGTAATCATTATACAAACAAAGTGAATACAGTAAGCATTTGTCAATTTGTTATTTCTAATGATTCTGTTGAATGTTCCTTTTTTGACGTCAAAGATTCAGTTTTAAAAAGGTACATAGTATGAAAAAAAAATGGTGGATTAAAATGATGAATTATGAATATTGGCCAATGTGGGCTTTTTATTCATGCCTCTTTCCATTTTACTTATTAAAAGCCATTAAACACCGACATTTATTTTTTTTCACTAACGTGAATCCTGGAATAGATGAATATGGAGGTTTGTTTTTTGATTCAAAAAATGGAATTGACCAATTATTTCCAGAAAAATATAGAACTAAATCAGTTTTGATTCATGACATCAACTTTGAAAAATTTCTCAAGAACATAGAATCGTTTCAATTTCCAATCATACTAAAACCAGATAATGGCGAACGAGGTAAAGATGTTTTTTTATTGAATAATCCTAATGAATATAAGACCTTAAATTTACAATATAAAGATTATTTGATTCAGGAATACATAGATACCGATTGCGAATTTGGAGTGTTTGTTGTTTTTCTTCCATCCTCAAATGGGTATAAAATTACATCGTTAACAGATAAACAATATTTTGAAATAACAGGTGACGGTATCAGTAATATTGAAGAATTAATTTTAAAAAAAGACAGAGGAATAGTTTCTTTCGAAAAACTAAAAAACAATTCAAAATTGGATTTCACAAACATTCCAAATCAAGGTGAAATAGTAGTCATTCATAAAATGGGGAATCACAATAAAGGAACTCAATTTATAGATATTCAGGAGAAAATATCTGAGAAAATGACAAAACAATTTTCAAAATTAATGGAACAATTACCCGGAATTCAATATGGAAGATTTGACGTTAAAACGAATTCAATTTCTGATTTAGAAACTTTTGATTATTTAAAAATCATGGAATTTAATGGATTACCGGCTGAGCCAATACATATTTACGATTCAAGGGTAGGATTTTTAAATGCCATTAAAAGCTTTTTACACCACCATCAATTGATCATTGATATAAGCAGATACAACAAAAAAAATAAAATAAAACCTGCGCCAACTATTAAAACATTAAAGAAATTGCACTTAAAATTATTTCAAAATAAGACTTAAAAAGTAAGTTTAGGTTTTATAATTTTATGCTTCTTATATTTTATTTTTGATTTATACACCTTATCTAAACTAGAATTTAAATCTT
>CAYVDH010000135.1:0-9972 GCA_964450355.1 uncultured Flavobacteriaceae bacterium | reverse complement strand
TGAAAAGATTATTTTCAACTATATTAGTAATATTGTCATTTATTAATTTATATAGTGCAATATTACCACCAATATCTTCTGGTGTTTATTCTAACCCAACATTGATGCTACCCATAAATACAATTGACCCTAGATATGGAGACTATTCATCAAATTGGTTTAATCAATTTAACAACATCAATGTTAAAAATAGATTAGTATTCAAAATTGATAGAGATGCACATAGACATATAAATAGAAGTGGAGATATCATTATTAATTTTACTGTTAATTACAATACATTTATTCCAAATTCAGTAGGAACACCTGCTGGAACTTTATCTCAAACTGTGACATTGCATTATGATACTGCATATTTAGGTAAAGAAAAAGATGAAGTAACTGTAGTTATTGATAATGTTGTAAATTCCTCTTTGATAATTAATTCAGTAAGTTATCCAATAGGAGTGCCATATCCTGCATCACCAGGTAATCCTTTTATAATTGTTGAAAATATTTTAGATATTGAGAGGGTTGAAAAGTTTGATTACAATTCAACTCCTGCACCAATTCAAATAATAGGCGTAAACAATAATTCACTTGGAAGGTTTCAATTTATAAGGATGAGTTGGGCAAATCCTGTATCTGGAGCTGAAGGATATGAATTAGAATACATGTTTATAAATAATTATAATTATAATCCTACTGGATTTTCATCAATACACGGAATTACTCAATTTCAAGCTAATCCATCTAATTACTCATATAATTTTAGAAATAATTCTACAAGGATATTTTTAGAAGGTTCAATTACAAGTTATGAAATTCCAAATATTTTCCCAGATGGTTTTATTATAGCGAGAGTAAGAGCAGTAGGTAAAGATTTGCTAGAAACAGACGAATGGCTTCAGGGTAGTTGGACTTTAGGAGAAAATGGAATTATAGATTTGATATTTGAAGAATCTGCATCAAGGGCATATAGGACTACATCTCCAGCAAGGTCAACAACTTCACCTTATGAAAGTATGAACAGTATGACATCATTAGTGTTTTCAGAGGGTGGCAGAGTAAGTTCTTCTATTTCATATTTTGATGGTACTTTAAGAAATAGAGAAACAATTGAGTTCAGCAAAACAACTCAACAATATACTGTAAATCAAACTGTTTTTGATTACTTAGGAAGGGAAGCGGTTAAAGTATTGCCTTCAATTGCAATGGATGATTTAGGATTTGCTTTTAGAGCTTCATTTAATAAAAGCAGTTTAACAGGAAATGCCTATTCGTACAATGATTTTGATTTAAATCAAATTAATTCTGATGAAATAATAGTTGATTCGATGTTAAATACTTCAGGTGCGTCTAAATATTATTCGCCAAATTTAACTACATGGATTTCATCCCTTTCATCATTGTCTCCTGCTGAAAAACAAATGCATTCTTTTGTTCCAGATGCAAAAGGGTATCCCTTTATGCAGACAGAATTTACGAGGGATCCAACAGGAAGAGAAATAAGAACAGGTGGTGTAGGAAAAACAATGCAATTATATTCTTATAGTCAAACAAATAATTTACAAGGAGGACATGAAACATATACATGGGATGCTACTCCATTTCAAGAGGAATTAGATGTTTTATTTGGAAATGAAGTAGGTTTTTCAGAGAAGTATAAAAAAATAATGACTAGAGATCCAAATGGACAACTTTCTATAGCGTACATGGATCCTTATGGTAGAACTATTGCAACAGCATTAGCTGGCTTACCTTCTGACGCACCAAATTTAGATCCATTAGCTTCATCTTCACACAACATATCCTACTTAGTAATTTTACCAAATACAGATGAAGATAAAAGTGCAGGAAAAAAGATTATTAAACATAATTTTTTAGTTACTTCAAAGGATACATGGAAATTTTACTATCAATATGAGGTGCCTAAATTTAATATCCCTTGTGATACTAGTTTGTGTTTTTCATGTGGTTATACATTAACAATGAGTTTAAAAGATGTTTTAGGAAAAGAAAAGTTTCCAATTGGAACTCCTAACAAACATTATATTGGTAATCCAATTCCTGAAAATGGGTTATGTAATAGTAAACAATCTTTCACAATAAATCCTAACCCTATCGAACTTGTTTTAGAGCCTGGAGAGTATGTTTTAACAAAAGTTTTAGAAATTGATGCAAATACAAGGGACTCTTTTAGGTCAAAATGGTTAGAAAAAGCAACATGTGGTAAAACATTTGAAGATTTTTTAGAAGAAGAAAAAGAAGAAATGAATCTAAATTGTGATATAGGTTGTGAAGATTGTCGAATAGAGCAATTAAAAATTGGTCATGTAATAGATAGCTTAAAATTACACTGTTCAGAAAACAATATAGATACAGCAGATTTTGACCCTCTTTGGGCAGCTAAAGAAGAGTATTATCAAATTAAAGAAATTTGTGATAACATTTGTTTAGATAAAACTCCTTGCGATTTATTATATGATGCTATTGTTCAAGATTTAACTCCTGGTGGTCAATATGCAAAATATTCTATTCCAGGTTGGGATGGAAATGATTCATTAACAATTCCAAATAATACACTTAATGAAGGCAGTATTTTTCAAAGTGTTGACCCTAAATGGTGGTGTAATACTATATGGCCAAGTTATTTTAATTATAATTACAATTTGCCTGTATGGAAACAACCTTTAAACTCGGATAAACCAGTTAATTTACGATATGTATACTTAAATACAGAAGGTAAAGAAGCCTTAATAGAAGTTAAGGACGGTAAACCTTTGGCAAGTCAATATGTAACATTAAATGGCAAAACCTATGCTCGACCACATGAACTAATATACTTTACAGATTACATTAAATACCATGAAGCTTCTTGGGTAAATTCACTATTGTATTATCATCCAGAATATTGTTATTTGCGAAAATGTAGAGCAATTAATGAAAGTTATATTTATGATAATTTATTGTTAAAAACTTACAGTTCAGCAGAAGCAATTAAAAAAGGGTTTTATAATCCCCTAGATATGGATTATACCTATAACGATACGTTAATGGTAAATGGAGTTAAAAGAGACATAGATTATCAAATATATGAAATAGGGACAATATTAAGAGATCCTATATTAGGGAAAACATTTTTAAATACCAATGATTTAAAAACAAGGTTAAGAAATATAGAATTAAATTGTAACTCAGGAATTAAAAAATCATTTTGGCAATTATATGAAAGGGAGAGAGCTAATTATGGATTAAATGAACACGATACTTGCACAGATAATTTATTTTGGCCTTTGTTAAGGGCACATTATTTACAACAAAAAAGAGAATGGTTAAATACTTATTACAATGATTCTTGTCCAACTGGAACTACATGTGGAAATCAAGTAGGTGGAATCAGATTTAGACATTTTTTAATTAATAATACATCAGATTTAGCTTGGGAAAATGCCAACGAAGATGATATCGTTAGAAAAGACAGATGGAATAATGAGAATGGTTGTGATCCAGTTCAAGTTCAAGGAAAAATAGATAATCAAATTAAGGACTATTGTGCCACAAAATGCGCCAATAATGCGGAAATGTGGATGTTAAAATTATCAAATTGCAATAAAATTTCTGCATTAAATTTAACTCAAAAAAATGCATTAAAAGCTGATTTAGCAAAGTTGTGTGAAAGTGGGTGTGATTTGGATAATCCTTATGGTTCTGTTACAAGAAGTCCTAATGTTAGTATCGTAACATATCCTGAAGCTAATTTAGCAGATGTGTTTAAAAAACATTTAGGAAATGATTGGTTTGTTTCAGGAATTTGTGATGATTTATTAATAGATTTTCCAGGTGAATATGGACATGATTATTTATCTACCGATGATCCCAATGCTGATACCTGTGCTTGTAGTGATAAAAAAGAAGTGCCAAAAAACACAAGATGTCCAGAAAATGGAGTTGATTCACTAGCAATAGATGACTGTGCTTGTGATAAAACACCTAAATTAAAGCAAGAATTACTCTCAACTATGCAAATAGATGATGATAAAAAATGCAAAACTTGTATTTCATGTGATGATTTACAGGAACCTGTTCGAGAGTTTTTAGAAAAATACAATCCACATGAAGAAAGTGATTCTATCTTATATCAAAAACTATTAACAACTTGGTTAAATAGGAAATTTAAATTTAATTTAACTTATAGTGAATATCAAAATTATGCATATCAATGTATTGATACTTTAACAAATGTGTCTTGGGTTGCTGTGTGGGAACAAATTGGAATTGATAGATTAGTTGCAGATAATAACCATTTTGATTTTAATAATTTATTTGAAATGGAAGAAGAATATTCACCACTGTATCAAGCAGCCCAACCAATTGAATTAAAAAATAATAGTAAAGAAAATACTTGGAATGTTGAAGTTCAAAATAAATACCATAACAGAACCTATCATTCTAATCAATGGTTAATGGCATCTAATGATAATTTTTATTATCCAATACAATCAGAAGTTAGTTTAATTTCAAGTGCAGATGCAGATAAAATTGCTTGTCATTGTGAAAAAGTATTAAATGTTTATAAATTACTGCCTAATCCA
The DNA here is from genome assembly GCA_964450355.1 of uncultured Flavobacteriaceae bacterium. GTDB lineage: Bacteria > Bacteroidota > Bacteroidia > NS11-12g > UBA955 > CAYVDH01. The sequence goes on along the minus strand of CAYVDH010000135.1, from coordinate 5,398 downwards.
TATACAAATATCGATGCAGTAAATTTATATAATAAATTATATCTACCTGAAACACTACCTTGTCAACCAAATTATTCATTTGATGATATTAAAAACATGTGCAGTAAAATGTGGAACTTGGAACCTGCGTCCCCAGGATTTAGTGACCCAAATAATTTTACAGAAGGTGATAAATTCAATGTAGATCAAAAAAATCACATAGACCAACAAATTCAACCAAATCCAACGGGAGTTCTTGCATGTTTAACTGATGGTAATTGTAATCCAACACCAGAGGTGGTAACAGAAAAAGATTATTTAGATACATGTAGTTGTAATTTATTAAAGTCACTAAAGGATCAGTGGTTAGCTGCTGGTGGACCTAGTTCAGGATTAAACTATGAACAATTTATATTCCAACAAACAGGTGTGACAATAACACCATCTCCAGCTGCGATTGATTTATTAAATGAGTGTGATAATTATATAAAATCTGATTTTGAAAAAGATGAAGATGGAAATACTGCAGATTGGACTTTAGGTCAGAATTTTTGGAGCAATGTAAGTAATGAAAATTTAACTAAATATGCAGAAAATAAAAATTTAATGGTGCCAAAACCATTTAAATGTATTCCAGCGCCTCAGCCACCTGATCCTCCTGTTTACCATCCTGATACATGCATGGATTATAAAAATTGTGCTACAATGGGTCAACTTATATTAGAATATTTAACATCTAATCCATTACCATCAGGTTTAGAGAATTTAGCAAATCATACACCGCAATGTAGTGGTGATGATAATGAGTTGAATAATGCATGGGAATTATTAGGAAGTTCAATGTCACTAGGCTCAAATAATAACATATATAAACAAGGATATTCTCAGACTCAGATAGATGAATTTAACACTTGGAATTCAGCTTTTCAAAGTTGGTTTATTGGTCAAAATTATAAGTGCAGTCCAATACCTTCCCACATTGATATGTTTACTTTTTGGAATATTTATGCAGCGTGTAGAAAGGGATGTCCTGAAAATCCTGAACCTATAGTAAAAATTCCAATCCCTAAATGCACTAACTGTTATGCATTAGATACACCTTGGGTAAAAGCATTCGTAAAGTATAATAATCAAATATTGAGCAAACCAAGTAAAACCGGAGTAAGCAGACTAGTAGATAGCAAGTGGTGGATGTATTCAAGTAAAGGAACCAATACTCCAAATAATGTTCCAGAATTTTATAACAGTATTATTTATGAAAACAGATTGTTTAAAGGAGATTTAAGATACAATGTAAATCAATTCAAACATCCTTACATTAGAATACAAATACCTGATAAAAATGGATATGTATTGGATTACAGTATGGAATATTTAACAAATGAAAATCATTTAAATTTTGGAGAAATAGTAAAATTTAAAAATCCACGAGGATTAAAACAACAAGGATGTGAACCATTGCAATTTTTTTATGTAGATGTTGAACAAAAAGTTTTTGATAAATATTGGGGCATTGATGGATGTCCAACTGAGTTTGATCCTATTTCTGGAACACCAATTGGTTGTGTTAAAACCTTCACACTTCTTGTTCGTGTAAACACAAAAAATGTGTTAAAAAAAGTACCTTGTTTAAGTTGTGCTAAGTTGTGCAATAAACCATTTGTTAGACCAAATATTCAAATATCAGATGAGTGTGAAGATGAAGAATTACATACTGCAACACAAAATGCATTACTAAAATACAATGATTATTTGATAGCTCAAGCACGATTGTTTGATAGCTTGTATAATGATAAATGTTTTGAGGCAAAAGATACTTTTAAACTGAAATTTAAAAATACACAATATCATTATACATTGTATTACTATGATAGAGCAGGTAATTTAACAAAAACAGTACCACCTGAAGGAGTAGATATTGATAATAATACAATGACTACTTTCCATCGTCAAATATTAGCCGACAATAGAATCCAAAAAGCAGCGGCATTTAGAAAAAATACTAGTTTGTCAAAAGCTATAACTTACCATAGTTTAATCTCAAATTACAGATACAATAGTTTAAATCAACTTGTATGGCAAAATACTCCAGATGCAGGAACGTATAAATATTGGTACGATAAATTAGGAAGATTGGTAGTAATGCAAAGTGCAAAACAAAATATAGCCAATAATTTCAGCATAACAGAATTTGATGAATTAGGAAGAATAATAAAGACTTATCAATTAAGTCCAATAAATAGTTCTCCAAATATAAGCCCTGAAGTAGTTTCAGATATTAGCTCATTTAATCAATTTAAAGATATAGGAACTAGTTTTTCAAACAGGAAATATTTAACTAAGACAATTTACGATTTGCCAGTAAATTCTAGTAGAGTATTGGCATCATTTACAACAGAACCACAATTAAATCTAAAAAATAGGATTGCTTGTTTAACTTATGAAGAAATTGATGATGGATTTGATAATACTTATGATAATGCTTCATATTATAGCTATGATATACATGGAAATGTAAAAAAGTTAGTACAAGATATAGCAAGTTTAGATGATATAGAGTTCAATAACTTTACATTTGATTATGAATATGAGCTTTTAACAAATAAAATTAAGAAACAAGATTATCAAAAAAATAAACCAGACCAGCTTTCTCATATTTATTTATATGATTTAGACAATAGACTAACAGAGGTACAAACAAGTAGAGATGGAATAAATTGGGAAACAGATGCTAAGTATTGGTACTATCTACATGGTCCAATTGGCAGGAAAGAACTTGGAACTTTGCAAGTTCAAGGGTTAGATTATGCTTATACTCTTAATAATAAATTAAAAGTTTTAAATAATGGTAATTTAGAATCAGATTATGATATTGGTAAGGATGGCTCATTATTATCTTGGTCATCTGGAATTAATCCAAATAAATATGTAGGTAGAGATGCCTATGGATATTATGTAAATTACTATACAGGAGATTATAAGGAAGTAAATACAGGAATAAATTCACCAGTTCCAACAAGCAACAATTTATCTTTTAATAATAAAAATAGAGACTTGTATAATGATAATGTATCACAAATTGGTAATGCTTTGCCAAATGGAATGCAATACAGAATGGGTACACCTAGTAATCAAACAATTGGAAATATATATCATTTTGACCAATTAAATAGACTTACAAAACATCATGTATTTGATCATTTAATTAACAATACAAATAATTGGCCATCAACTGCTAGTAACGGTGATAATTTTTATTATGAAACATTTAACTATGATGCCAATGGAAATATTACTACATTAACAAGGAATGGTGATAATTTAGGTCCAAATAATACAATGGATGAATTAACATACCATTACGAAACGTTAACAAAAAGCACATTAATAAATGGAGTTAATATCAATTGGACAACCTTAAAAAGCAATAGATTATACCATGTTAACGACAATATTGTAAATACAAATTATTCTGATGATTTTGATGACCTAGGTGTTTTAAATAATGTAAATATAAGTACAAGTAATAATTATAAATTTGATGAGAATGGAAGTTTAATTTCTGATGTTTATGAAGAAATACAAGAAATTAAATGGAATATTTACGGGAAAATTGAGAGTGTAATAAGGACTAGTAATAGCATTAAACCAGATTTAATATTTGGATATGATTCAAAAGGAAATAAATTATACAAAAAAGTAATACCTAAAAATTCAAATGGAACAAGAAAACAAGAAATAGATTGGGCGTGTATTTGGTATATCAGGGATGCGAATGGGTTACTGATGGCTACTTATAAAAAGTCAATTACAAATGATAATCAACCTAATAGTTATATTTTAAAATTAAAGGTAAATGATTGGCAGTTATATGGCAATGAGAAACTAGGTTCAATTAATGAAGAAGATTTATTATTGAGTTCAAGGCAATTTATAAAATATGGAACATCTTTAAATGGAAGTTGGGAAGACAAGCAATATACAAATTCATCAAACATAACTATTATACCAAAAGATATAAATTATCTTACAAGAGGGAACAAACATTATGAGTTGTCAAACCATTTGGGTAATGTAATGGTTACAGTTCAAGATAGGAAACAATCTATAGATGTAAATGGTGATAATTTGACAGATTATTATTATGCATACATAAATACAGTAAGTGATTATTATGCATTTGGTGGCAAAATGAATAATAGGTCATATTCAATTCTTGAAGATTATAATTTTGGGTTTAATGGAAAAGAAAAGGAAAATAACATTATAGATGGTTTATATGATTATGAAGCTAGAATGTATGATTCTAGGCTAGGAAGATGGATGTCAGTTGATATAAAAGCATATTTAATGCCATCTAACTCACCTTACTGTTACACACTTAATAACCCAATAATATTAGTGGACAAAGATGGTAATATACCAAAACCATCTGAAGTGTTAAAAAATTTAGGGATTAATACACCTCCTTTAATTGCAGGTTTAATGGATGGTTTTATATCAGGATTAGGATTCATTGAGGCTGGTGAAATGGCATGGAAACTTGCAACTGAGTCTAAATTTAGGAGTGAGATGATAGAAACTTTTTACACTATTGCAAGCGATCCATTGGGTTTTGCAAAGTCAATAATAAGTAGCTATGCAGATAAAATGAAGGAAATTAGCTCAGGCAGTGCAAAAGGTCAATATTTTTTAGGTGAAATTGTAGGTGAGCTAGTAGGGGGGGCTATTACAGGTGCAGCCTCATTAAAATTAATAGGATTAGCTAAGAAGTTCAAAGCTACCAGAGCAGCAACCGAAAGAGCTAGGCAATTGGCTGAAATATTATCCAAAAAGAAATTAGAAATAAAAAATGCATGGAATTTAGATCCTTTTTCTAGAGGAAGAAAAATAGAAGCAGAGTTAGCTTCAATGGAAGGTGCTGGAGGGTATAGTGGCAAAGTATGGCTAGAAACAGTCAAAAAGAATTTTCCAGTTTTTGATTTTTTTGATAAAGCCACAGGTAACGTTATTCAATTAAAAACCTTTAATGCTAAATCAGTAAATATGTCGGAATATAGAGGCTTTATTAATAAAATGTTAGCAGAAGTAGGTAAAAATATAGATTTAGGCACTTCTGGTGGTTTGCAAAAGATAAAATCAGCAACACTTGATATTGTTGTAAAAGATGCATCACAAATAAAAATGTTTGATGCTTTGATAAATGAATGTAAGGCTAAAAATTTAAATATTAAAATCAATGTTAGGGTTATTCAATAAAAAATCAGAATTGTTGTCAAATAATTGCAAAAATTCTATTTCATTATTTTACAATAAGGAAATACTTATAGAGATAAAAGAAATTGCAATTGAAATTATTAAATTATTGCCTGAAAATTGTGAAATAAAATACATTGGAGAAAAAGTGTCTTTAAAAGAA
>CAYVDH010000134.1:0-9991 GCA_964450355.1 uncultured Flavobacteriaceae bacterium | reverse complement strand
TAAATTGTATTTATTTTATAGTTTTACATCTTATTACAATTGCTGCTACTGTCCCAACTTTGTAAAGTTGACAAACGTAAAACTGTTTAAAAACTTAAAAAATGTTAAATTTGCGTAAAACAAATGAGAATCAGTCTTAAAAACTTTTCAATTTTTCTATCATCAGAGGTTGAAAATAAGTTTCAGACAAACTGCCGTAACAAGCAACCTTAACAGATAACTGAGCAAACAATGGCATTTCCATTCTCAATAAAATATTCAGCCCAACTGAAAAATTATGCAAGTGATAGAAACAAAGAAACTCTTGAATTTATTGAAGACTTTATAACCCAAAAAACGGGTGACGACATAGTTATTGAAGGCAATAAGTTGACGTTTAAGTCTAAATTATTCAAATGGGGCAGATGGAACACCAATATTCTTGTTACAATTGAAAAAGGAGTTTTTACTATCATTGACAAAGGAGACAGAACAATATTGACCTATGAATTTTATATGTATCATCTTTTTATAGCGGTGACTTTTTTTTCAGCATTTATAGCGACAGTTTCTCAACAAATTTGGGATGGAATACTTAGTTTCATATGGTTAGGGGGATTGAATTGGTTGATTGCAATAGTTAGACACAAAATGATGCTTAGTGAAATAGCAAAGAAAATTGACAACTTAATTAACTCACCAAAGGAATATGAACATAAGACCGGCCTGTAACATCAGCAACTGTTGAACAACCACCAAAAAATAAAAAGCGTACCTAAAAGGGCGAGGAAATGCTGCCCTAAAATAAAAAAATAAAAAGCAATAAAAACGAAAAAAGGAAAAAAGGACACCTATTGATGTCCTTTTTGTATATAGTAGTTGTTAATTAAATTATATTCCTACATCGTGGTGTGCACTTTCCTGTATGTATGGATGATTCACTGGTATTAATCCTTTTTTGCTCAAAGAATTTAATACTAAATAAATAAACAATCCAACAAAGGATAAAGTCATTCCTATTTCTAACAATCCAATAGAGGCAGATTTATCTATAGAACCAGGCATTAACATCAACCAGATGTCGTTCCAGTGTCCTACTAAAATGATGACAGCTACTATGGTTATTATTTGTGGGTTTCTCTTGTTGTTTCTTGTCATTAAAGCTAAAAATGGCACCAAGAAATTAAATATTAAATTGATAAAGAAATTGATTTTAAATGGCATCTCTAATCTTTTGTAATAATAGATAGACTCCTCAGGAATGTTGGCATACCATATCAATAAATATTGGGATAACCACAAATAAGTCCAGAAGATAGAGAATGCAAACATGAATTTACCTAAGTCATGTATATGCTCGTCTGTAATGATATCCATGTATCCGTTTCTTTTTAAATAAAGTACAATCAAGGCGATGACGGAAATGCAACTTACCCAACCAGTAGCAAAGTTATAAATAGAGAAAATGGTGCTGTACCAGTGTGAATCAATAGCCATAGTCACTATCCAAGATATAACTGACAAACTGAAACCAAAGAAAAATGTAAACGCAGCAGAAAATCTGATGGATTTTTTAAAGAAAGATACTCCACCTTCTATGTCTTCTGTTTCTGACAATGTCCTTAATTTTTTACCAAATAAAAACCAAACTAAAGGAATTGCTACTAAAAATACAAGGATTGTAGGTGTGTTCAAAAACCATTGTTTACTTGCTAAAATGGCATCAAAACCAGGAGCTCCTTTTTCTAAGTGCTGATGTTCATAATGCACCCAATGATAAATATTGTCTCCATCGATTAAAAAAACAGCCAATATGATCAAAGCACCAATTGGGAATACAGTACTCATCGCTTGGGGTATTCTTAATAATACGGTACTCCAACCAGCATTTGAAATGTATTGTAAGGCAAAGAAAAACAAACCACAAATAGAAATTAACAACAAATAGTATCCATTTAACATTAAATTTAAATACACTCTGGTGTACCAAGGTTTAGCATGACCTTCAACAATGGGATGTTTCGATTCATCATTTCTCAAAGTATCTACTCCTACCAAATTAACACTGCCAGATTGATGGTGACTTTCTACAGCAGTAGATGCAGCGTGTTTATGATTGGCTTTGTGATCTTTGTTATAAGCCATTGTAATACCTGCTAACGTCATTAATAATCCAATGAAAATTAAAGTTAAAGAAAACTTTTTTGATTTTTGTGTAAAAACAAATTTTTCTTGTTTGATGTGAATTTCGTGTCCGTGACTCATTTTTTTATTGACTTATTTTTTTTTAAATCCTATTTCTACTCTTCTATTTTTTTGTTTTCCTTCTTCTGTATTGTTGTCAGCAATTGGTCTTAATGAACCGAACCCAATTGCTAATAATGACTCAGCTGGCATTCCTTTTGAAATCAAATAGTTTTTTACAACTTCAGCTCTTTCATCACTTAATGCAATGTTTTTATCCTCATCTCCCGTGTTATCAGTATGCCCTTTTATAACAAATACATTGTCTTTAATTGTCATCAAGTAAACTACTAAATTATCAAGGTTTTTTAAGGAACTTGATTTCAAGTTTGAACTTCCAGTTTCGAATTCAACACCTTTAAATATTTCAGATAATTTATCGCTTTGTTCTTTTGAAATTGCTAATTCTGATTTCGCATCATAGGCTACTGCTTCAGCTTTAATATCCACATTTACGGGTGTTGCTGCAGCTTCATTACTAACTATTTCTGGAATTTTGCCTAAACTGTCTTTCATGCTTAATCGTTTAGCATATGAAATTACAGCCCATCTTTCTCTTGGTGTTAATGCATAAGCGTAACTTCCCATGTTGTTTTTACCGTAAGTAATTACATGGTAAATTTTCCCAGCAGGTAATTCTTTAAAATATTTGTCTTGTAAATTAGCCCAAGATGGTTTTAAAGTCACTTGTTTAGAAGACACTGAACCATCGTTACCGCCTTCGGCACCATGACAAACAGCACAATAAATTCCAAATAATCTTTCACCTTCTTTTTGTTCTTTAACAGTTAAATCTGTAGGCATCATTAAATTTAATCCTGCAGCTTCATAACCTTCAGGAGTGTTATCATAAGCAAATCTGTAATCCATTTGACCAATAGCTACTGTTCCTTCTACAGGAGTACGCATGGTCATGTAATATGGATTATATCTGTATTTTGAACTATCGCTGAATTGAGTCATAGGTTCGTAGCCTTTTGAATAATACATGTCTGGTGCATATTCAATACCAGGATTATCTCCACTTGCTTTCCACCAACATGAAGTTAAAGAAGCAATTCCAAAAAATCCAAAAGTTAATTTTATTATCGTATTTCTCATTCTTTTACGCATTTTTTGTTTCTAAATTAATTTGATTTACAAAGTTTTCATCTGTGAATTCTTCATAACCATGATTTGTTCTTTCTTTTACTTCTACTGCTCCACCTTTGAACAACAAATTTGTCAATTCAGATTTATCAATTGCAGGATTATCAGAAGCTATAGCCACTATCATTCTGTCATCAGTTTGTCTCATATCAATTCGTTCGCTTGGCATTTTACCATGCAACATTTTGTTTCTTATAAAGAATAAAATGGCGATACCAAAGGCAGTAAATAATATTGTTCCTTCGAATAAAACTGGAACATAACTCACACCTACCGTTGGTTTATTTCCTATAACTATAGGCCAATCGTAAGCCATGGTGTAATATTGCAATGTAAAGGCCCCTATCAAACCTAAACATCCACATATAAAGGCTCCTACAGGCAACAAAGATCGTTTTAACCCCATTGCTTTTTCAATTCCATGTATTGGAAACGGTGTATAACAATCAATGATGTCAACGCCCTTAGCATGAACTTTTCCAACAGTTTCTAAAAATTTATCTGGATTTTCAAAAATTCCAAATATCACTGTTTTGTTTTTATCTAAATATAATTTTTTATCTATCATTTATTGACTGTTTAAAATGATTATTCTCTATTTTTTAATATTCCTTTAACCTCAGACATGTTAATTACTGGTAAAAACTTAGCAAATAAGAAGAAACAAGTAAAGAACAAACCGAAAGTGCCTAAGAAAATTCCAATTTCTATAATTGTTGGTGAATACATTACCCAACCTGATGGCAAATACTCTCTGTGCAATGATGTAACAATGATTACAAATCGCTCAAACCACATCCCTACGTTTACAACAATAGACAACATAAATATAAACCAAGGTGTAGTTCTTGCCCATTTGAACCAAAATACTTGAGGGGCAATTAAGTTACAAGTCATCATGCTCCAATAGGCCCACCAATAAGGTCCAAACATTCTGTTTTTAAATGCATATTGTTCATATACAAAACCTGAATAAGCCGCTACGAAAAACTCAGTGATGTAAGCCAATCCAACCATGGTTCCTGTCAACATCACCACTTTACACATGGCTTCTAAGTGACCTATAGTAATGTAATCTTGGTAGTTCATCACTTTACGAACAATAATTAACAACGTTAATACCATACCAAAACCAGAGAAAATTGCTCCAGCTACGAAATAAGGAGGGAATATAGTTGTATGCCAACCTGGCACTACCGAAGTTGCAAAGTCCATGGATACAATAGTATGAACCGATAATACTAAGGGTGTAGATACACCAGCTAAGATCAGCGAAACTACTTCATATCTGTTCCAAGTTCTTACTGAACCTGTCCATCCCATAGAAAAGAAATTATACCAAAATTTTCTGCCAGCTGTCTTTGCTCTATCTCTAACTGTAGCAATATCAGGAATTAAACCTAAATACCAGAATACCAAAGATACTGAGAAATAAGTGGTGATTGCAAACACGTCCCACAACAAAGGTGAGTGGAAGTTACCCCACAAAGAACCAAATGCATTTGGCAATGGCAACACCCAATACATCCCTACCCATAAACGACCCATGTGAAACAATGGAAATATAATGGCGCACATAACGGCAAAGATGGTCATAGCCTCAGCTGAACGGTTAATAGACATTCTCCATTTTTGACGGAATAACAACAAGATGGCTGAAATCAATGTCCCAGCATGACCAATACCAACCCAAAATACGAAGTTAGTAATGTCCCATCCCCATTGTACTGTTTTGTTCAGTCCCCAAGTTCCAATCCCCACTAACATGGTGATGGTTAAAGTAAGTGCTAATATCCCTAAAAAAATAACAGCCAATGTAAAACCGACTTTCCAAGAAGTTGTTGGTTTGTTTTCAATGGGTCTGCATATTTCTGTAGTAACATCATGTAATGTTTTTTCTCCTGTTACTAGCGGGGTCCTTATGATTGAATCGTGATTCATTCTTTGATAATTAATTTTTGTTTTATGCTAATTTTTCTGTGTTTCTAACTTTTACCATGTATTTAACAGCGTTCTGAGTGTTTAATTCCTCAAGAACTCTGTATGAGCGTTCGTTTTTAAATAATTTATGAACTTCACTGTTAGGGTCATTTACATCCCCAAATACTATTGCACCTGTAGGACAAGAACGTTGACAAGCGGTTTTAATTTCACCATCATTTAATTGTCTTTTTTCTCTTTTAGCTTTGGTTTTGCCTCCTTGTATGCCTTGAACACACATGCTGCATTTTTCCATCACCCCTCTAGTTCTTACAGTTACGTCAGGATTGATGACCATTTTCCCTAAATCATTATTGAAATGGAAATCAAATTTATCGTTGTCGTTGTATCTGAACCAATTAAATCTTCTTACTTTGTAAGGACAGTTGTTTGCACAATACTTAGTTCCAATACAACGGTTGTAAGTCATTTGGTTTAATCCTTCTGTACTGTGTGTGGTTGCCAATACTGGACATACTGTTTCGCATGGAGCTTGACCGCAGTGTTGACACATCATTGGTTGGTGTAATACCCTTACATTTTCCCAATGCTCGTATTGTGAACCAGCAGCTTTTTTGTCTGCCATTGCCAAACCTTTTTCTTTGGTAATGAATCTGCCTTCAAAGTCTGATTCATTTTTGTCAACTAAGTTTTGTTTTTTATCTTCAAAACTGAAGTACCTATCTATACGCATCCAATGCATTTCTCTTCTGCGTCTTACTTCTTCTCTTCCTACAACTGGAACATTGTTTTCTATGCTACAGCTTACTACACATGCGCTGCATCCTGTACAAGCATTTAAATCTATAGCCATTGCCCAGTGATGATTAGGAGCTCCATCTTTTTTGTAATCTTTGGTTTCCCATAAAGTGTACAAATGTGGCTGAGCTTTATCGTTACCTGCTTTAGGATTGGTTTTAATTTCTCCAAAAGTTGTTTCTCTGATAATGTCTCTACCTTCTATTGAATGGTGAGTTTGAGTTTGAGCTAATTCGTATGTACCCTCAGCTTTCTCAACTTTTACTCCATTGATGGTGTAATTCAAATAACCATTAGTATATGAACTTAATGGATAAGCATTTTTACCAATGGATTCAAATTGGTTTTTCTCACCAATTTTACCTTTTCTTCCATAACCAATTGCCAATCCAACTGTCATGTTGCTTTGGCCAGGTTGAACAAATACTGGTAAATCTTTTATTTTAACATTTCCAAATGACACGTTTACTAAGTCGCCATTTTTAATGTTTTTACTTTCTGAATAGGCTTTTGGCAATGATAAATAATTATCCCAAGTTACTTTACTCATTGGATCAGGAGTTTCTTGTAACCAAGGATTGTTACTCAATGAACCATCTTTTACACTCACATTTTGGTATAATACCAAATCTAATTCTTCTTTTTTACCTATTGATTTTTCTAAATCTAAAACCAAATTATTTAATACAACAGCAAAAGAAGGAACTGAAGCTATGGCAGCTGCACCTTTGTATACACCATCGTGTAATGCTTTGTTGAATGAAGCATCATCGGCTACGCCCATTGATGTCCATTTATTTCTTATGTATAAATAATAGGTTGATGCTGATTGTTTTTCATTCAATATGCCTTTGTTAGCAAATGGATCAACAGCAGGTGGAGTAACCAATCCTGCCCAAGTCAATAATGATTCTTGAACTTGTCTGGTACTGAACACTGGAGATATTGTTGGTTGAGTTAATTGATACAATCCAACTTTTGGTTCAGCATCATTCCATGATTCTAAGTAGTGATTATCTGGAGTGATGTAATTACACAATTGTGCAGTTTCATCTAATGTAGAAGCTGTTGATACTTTTAATTTTACTTTTTTAAGTCCTTCGGTAATCTGAGTTGACAAAGTAGAATTATAAACTGGATTTGCATTATAGAATATAACAGCTTGGTATGAACCAGCATTTAAGTCATTTGCAAATTGAACAAAATCAGAATCTATTCCTTTGTATTGATTTGATGAATTATCTAAATCGATAGTTGAACCGTAATTGCTCAACATCAAATTGATACCATTGATTACAGTTTGAATTTTTGGATTATTAGAACCAGACACCACTATTGAATTTCCTTTTTCATTTAATAATGCCTCAGCAGCTTGCGAAATTGCTCCACCAGCTAACTCTCCTGATTGTGAAATTTGAATTGGAGCTGCTCCAGTTTTTTGAGCAATTGCATTGTATAATGAAGTTACATATACCGCTTCTAAAGATGCTTTCATTGGGAAACGATAATCTGCGTTGGTTCCGGTTAAAGACAAATTACTTTCAAACTGGAAAGTTTTAGAAATTTTTTCAGCACCTTCTACTTTTCTTTTGCTTGCCCAAGCTTTAGAAAACTCAACTGGAGATATCCATGTACCTAAATAATCGGCACCAAAACTAACAACCACATTGGCTTTATCAAATTGGTAACTTGGAATTGTTTTTTTACCAAAACTTTCTAAGTTAGCAGTTAATATACCACTGTAACTCACTGCATCATACATGATGTGAGTAGTGGTAGGGAATTTAGTTTTAAAATCGTTGATTACAGATAAAGTAGATGGACTGTGAATAGTTTCAGAAAGAATGGCAATTTTACCACCTGCAGTTGCTATGTCGTTTAATGCTTTTGTGATATCTGCATCTACAGTTTTCCAATCAGATTTAGATGAATCTTTATAAGGAGCATCTAATCTTTCTGTGTCATATAAACTCAATATTGAAGCTTGACCAGTAGCACACAAACCACCACCAGATATAGGTGAATTGGCATTGCCATCTACTTTTATTGGTCTTCCTTCTCTTGTTTTTACAGTAACTCCGCAGGCAGATGAACAAGCACCGCAAGTAGAATTGTAAAAGTTAGGATTTCCTGGAGTAATTTCTTCTGGTTTTACTAAATAAGGAACTACATTTCTTACTGGAGTTTGGTTACACGCAGCTAAAGATACTGCTGCAACACTAAATCCAAAGAATTTAAGAAAGTCTCTTCTATTTGAGTTTAAACCTAAATTATTTTCGCTAAATACTTCATCTAGGGGCAAAGGCTCGTTGAATTCATTTTTTTGAGAAGCTAAAAATTCTTTAGTTCTTAAAAGCTCGTCTTCACCTTTCCAATATAATTGTTTTTTCGCCATTTTTATTAGTTTATGCGTAGTTTAAAATTTGATTAATAGTGACATTTTGAACACTCTAAAGCTCCGTTATCAGCAGCTTTAACATTGATTTTTCCGTTTACAAAATACTTGCTATAATTAGAGTTTTTATTGTTTTTCTCAGCTTTAATTTTAGCGTGTAATTTTTCGTAATATGGGTTGTTTTCTACATCTATGTTTCTCTCTCTATGACAATTGATACACCATCCCATTTGCAAAGTAGAGTATTGTTGTACAACTTCCATGTTTTGAACTGGTCCGTGACATGTTTGACATGTTAAACCAACTGTTTTCACGTGGTGACTGTGATTGAAAAATGCATGGTCTGGTAAGTTGTGAATTCTCACCCATCTGATTGGTTTTGGGTTTGGACCAAATTGTTCACCAGCAGGTTTTTCAGGATCGTAATCCAATGCTGCATATATTTTTTTAATTTCTGGTGAAATTTGTCCATCGTATTTATCTCTCAATTGAACACCTTTATGACAATTCATACAAGTATTAACACTAGGTACACTGGCTTGTTTTGATTTCTCAACTGTGCTATGACAGTATTTACAATCAATTTTGTAGTCGCCTGCGTGAATTTTATGAGAGAATTTAATTGGTTGTTCAGGAGCATATCCTTGTTGAACTGCCACTTCGGTGACACCAAAATAAAATCCATAAGTAGCTAATCCTCCAGCAATGATTGAACCTACAGCTAAAGCAACAATAGTAGGGTTGCTTCTTTTCTTTAATTCTGCTAACTTAGATTTGAATGCACTTGGTTTGTTGTTATCTTTATCAGATGAATCTCCTTCAGACAAGGTAGAAGAAAGTGTTTTTCTAGTTTTTCTTAATATGTAATAAACAATGATTAATACAACGATTAAAAACAACAGTATATAATACGTGTTGTTGTTATAAAAACCAGGTTCTTTTTCTTCACCTAAAACTTTAGGAGTTTCTTTAGGTGTCCATTCTTTGGTGTAAAGAATTATGCTTTTGATTTGATCATCGCTAAGATTTTCAAACGTGTTCATTGCAGCTTTTCCATTTTCGTTATATACTGCAATCGCATCAGCATCACCGCTTTCTCTTAGTTTTACGTTGTTTTTAATCCATTTCAATAGCCATTCTTCTGAACGTTTGTTAGCGACTCCCGCCAAAGCAGGACCAGTCATTTTAGCGTTCATTGAGTGACATGAAGCACAATTTTTCTTAAAAAGGTCTTCCCCTTTTTTGGCTTCTTCAGATAGTGGTTTTCCTGCTGGTTGAGCATTGATGTTCACTGCAATAGCAAACAATACTAGGAAAACAATAAATTTTAAAGGCTGGGTTTTATTTATTAGGTGTTTAACCATGTTTTTATGACTGAAAAATGACAATTCTATTACGACCGCAAATATATTGTGTAATCTTGTATTGTAATAAGTATTTATACACAAACCAATAATTTAGAAAAATTCTAATATAAATTAATAA
>CAYVDH010000133.1:0-10088 GCA_964450355.1 uncultured Flavobacteriaceae bacterium | reverse complement strand
TGATAGGCTTGTAGTTGCTAGTATTACAGGATTATGAGTAATTACAGATATACAGTTTAACAATATGAAATATCTAAAAATCAAAATCATTTCAGCAATCTTAGTTGCTACTTCGTTAATTGTATTTTATTCTTGCAAAAAGGAAAAAAATATAACTTCCACAACCACTAATTTAATTAAATTATTAAATGGAAATCCAACTTCTGTTAGTCATTCTAATATTGGATTACAACAAGATTTTCTCTATTTTGAGAATTTTAATGTTTTTGAAAATACTTTATTAGGATTAGATACTTTAAAAGAAAATCAAATTGATACTTGGGAAAGTTATTTTGGAGGTTTTCAATCAATGAGGAATTATTATAATTTACTTGAAGAAGAAGATCAATCTGATACTTTTCTGTGCCCTTTGTTTGATGAATCTTTATCTGCAGTTTTAAATCATGAAGGCATTGTAAGAGTAGATTCAGTTGCATTTTTATTAGATTTTTCAGATAATAGTGTGTATGAAGTGTATCCAGTAAATGAAGCTACAATAGATTCACTTAAACTAAAAAATGAAATTAATAATGATTCAATGTATTTATTTAAGTATTCAATGGAAGATGAAATATTCTTCCCAGATGATATGGTAGAAGCTAATATCCTTAAAAAAAATGATGGAACATTTATAAGAATTAACAACAATAAAAGAACTTTTAAATTTTTAAAGAAATGGTGGCGAGTAATTTCTGGAAATGGATGTGATGATAAAAGAGGTGAAAGCAAAAAAGACAAAGGTGTTGAAGAATTTCAAGATGATAATGAAGAATGCATTCATTATAAGTATAAGTTAAAATTAAAATATCAAAAAAGTGGTTTAAGATTTAAAGTTCAAGCTAAAGCAAAATTTTATAAAAAAAATGGTTGTGATGAAAAGTATAAAAGAGAAACTGGCGCAGTTTGTTTTGATGGAGAAGGACATTTAAAAAGGTTTTGTGTCAATGGTTGGCACAATGAATATAAGTATTGCTATTACAGTAGTGGGCCAATCTTTGGAAATAATAACAATTTATCTTCAACTACTTTTAAAACAGTGTTTTACAACCGTGGTACTAGATTGTCAAAATATAAAGTTGAAGGTGTTTTTTTCTTATATAATCCAAGTAAGAACGATGTTTTTTATTCAAGAAATTATTTAATTGAATCAAATTATCCATGATAAAATGAGGGTTGTTATTATTTCTATAATATTATTTTCTTTTAAGAGTGTTTATTCTCAAATCAAAAAAAATGAAATATCAATAATAATAAGCGAACATTTAACTTTTTCTCAATTAAATAATAAGTCTGATTCAAGATTTAAAAGTCCACCTAGTTTTAGCGATTTTATTAATTTTGGTATTAGATTTGACAAAAAGATTTTGAAAGAAAATTTAGGTTTAAAATTTAATACCTGCATTTCAACGTTAGAGTTAAGTTCTAATGTTAAATACAAAATTTTAGAAAACAAAAAGTCTTCGTCTGGTATAAGTTCATCAACTAACACATTTACATATTTGCAAATTGGAATTAGTAAAGATATAAATATTGAAGATGAAATTAAATTTAATGTAGAAATGGGCTTAAGGACTTTGTTTTCAAGCCCATTTACTTCAGGGAAAATTTCAGGTAGTTCTAATGCCCTAGACTCTTTTTATAGCTATGATTTTAATTTTATTAATCAAAAGAAAATGACTTTTATCCCTTATTTTGGATTAGGATTTAATATCCCAATTAAAAAAATGAAAGTTGGTTTACAATTATGGGCACAAAAGGGTTTTACAAATATTATAAAATATAATTACAAATTTAATTATGGCTCATATGTATTTCAATCATCTGTATACTCAAAAGGAAATGCAATTGGTATTAATCTTTTTTTAAGAGTTATTACTTTTTAAAAATTTTTTAAATGTGAATTATCATTCTTTTTATATAATGTAAAAGAAATTAAAATTTATGATAAAGACGATAGCAATACTAAAATTACTTTTGATTATCAGTATAATTGTTATTTTAAAAGTAATTGTATTTTAAGTTTATAATAATATGCCAATTAAATAATAGTTGTATATAATATACAATTACATTAATGATACTAATATGTCAACTTTTCGAAAATTTAACTTACAAAAATTTGACTTTTTTAAATAAAAAAAACGTTTCATAATAGGGAATGTTAGATCTGATTAATTGCATAAAAAATTAATTAAAACAATTTTCCCATTGTTGGTTTATGAAAATTTAAAATTGAAGCTAATTTTAATTACATAAGTTATAATTGATTTCCTTGATGATTTCCTTGGTAATACTTGTTACAATCGCAATGAAAAATATCATGTTTGAATTTTGTATTACAGTATAAGCTTTACAAAAATCATATCTCATTATAATTTTTGTTTTCTCCAATTCTCCAGCCAGTTTTTTTCTCTATCCAATAAAGAAACCATTTTTTAAGGCCCATTTTCTTTTTATTGGTAGGGTAAGTGAATTCCCAATTTTGTTCTTTGATTCTTGGCTGCATCACATTTGGGTGAGTGCCATTGTATATCGCTAATGAATCAATTTCATTGAAATCAAATTCTTGTTGTTTTGCGTATTCTTTTTCAAGAAATTCATCACTATGCCAAAGCTTACGCGCTTGTTTAAGTTTCTCTAATTGAAGCTTAGGGTGTTTTACCCAACCGTAATGATGTATTCTAGCATTTGCCAATTTTACATTTAGTTTTTCCCCATTTTTTCTAAATCCTTGTGCGTCTTTGTAGGATTGAATGTTTTTATAGTTCTTAATAGCTCTGATTTCCTTGCGGTACCAGGTTCTGGAAT
Source organism: uncultured Flavobacteriaceae bacterium (assembly GCA_964450355.1). GTDB lineage: Bacteria > Bacteroidota > Bacteroidia > NS11-12g > UBA955 > CAYVDH01. Next base: position 7,241 of record CAYVDH010000133.1, on the reverse strand, counting down.
CTCCTACATAATCATAGCTGCCATAAAAATGTACATAATCAAACAACAAACCATCAACATTAGGGTCGTCTTTGTATTTTTCAAGTTGTATTTTTAATTGTTTGTAATCATCATCATGTAATACTTCATCGGCTTGAATGTATATACACCAATCCGCATTTTGATTGACTTGAGCAAATGCTTTATTGGTTTCTATGGCCAGTACCTTACCACCTTCTCTCATGGTATCATCCCATGTTGTTTCTATTATTTTAATTTTAGGTTCATTAAAACCGCGTATGTATTCCAAAGTGTTGTCTTCACTTTTTCCAACTGCAACTACTATTTCATTACATAATGGGAGTATTGAATAAATGGCTTCTTTAATTGGGTAGTCAGCTTTTATGACGTTTCTAGCTATGGTGAATCCTGAAATATACATAATTGATTATTGTATGAAATGGTCTGATAGGTTTTTGTTTTTTAGAGAATTTAATTGATGTATTTTATACAACAAAACATAAGTGTAAATCAATAGGGTAATGTAAATTAAGTGTGTCAACAATTGTAAGCCATTGTAAAAGTGTATGAAAATAAAACTATCTAATAACACTAAAACAGCCATAGCAATTAGTGTATTTTTTCTTTTGTAATGAATAAAAAGTGAAATTAAAATTCCTGCAATTGGAAACAATAAAATCATCATGAATGCCAAGTTTTTATTGATGAAGTTTATGGACAATACAAAAAGAATTTCTGTGAATCCAAGACCAACATTTAGCCTATCAAAATTTTTATTGTATAATAATACCAAATTAATGATGGTGAATATGAAATAAAAAACAGAAGATGTTTTAAAAAAAAATAAAAAATTTAAATGAGAAATTAAGCTGAATTTTTGTTCGGTATTGATGAATTTTTTTTCAATGATGGTGTTAGAATATTCTTCTTCAGGGTTGTAGTTTGGGCATTTTAATTCAAAAGTTGGAATGTCATTAGTTATATTGCATACAAGTCCCTTGTTTTTGTCAAAGCTTCTGTTTTTACAACATGAACAATAATTCAACCTGTCTTCAAGTTCTAAACTCATCGATTATACAGCTACAATTATAAGTTAATTTAAAAAATATTTTATCAAGTTATCTCAATTATAACTTATTTTGTTTTTTAATGCCCAACTCATTCTTTCATTTTAAACAATTTAGTATTACTAACATGCAACAAGGCTTGAAAGTGACTACAGATGCTTGTTTATTGGGAGCTTTAGCAGATGGTTCAAATCCATTGAGCGCTTTGGATATTGGCACAGGCTCAGGAGTTCTGACATTGATGCTTGCTCAAAAATATCCAAAATGTTCAATAGTGGGAGTGGAGTTGGAATTACAAGTTTACAATCAAGCTTGTAACAATGTAAATGACTCAAAATTTAAAAAACAAATATCCATTGTTCATTCTGATATTGCACAATTTAACGATGGTGTTAGTTTTGATTTAATAGTGTGTAATCCCCCTTTTTTCAAGAATCATTTAAAATCGAATGATGTTGTAAAGAATTCGGCAATTCATCAAACAAATCTCAGTCCTAATTTATTGGCATTGACTATCGAAAAGTATTTAAGTTTTGATGGTGTAGCTTGGGTGATTTATCCAGAGAATGAGTCAAAAGAATTTCAAAGTTTATTAGAAAAATACAGCTTGAATTTAAATAAAATAGTAAGGGTTTATAACAAGCCTAAAGTGTTGTTTAGAGAAGTTATAAAAGTACAAAAAAGAAAATCAAATTTTGAGGAATCGAGTCTTTTAATCAAAAACGAAAATGGGAAAAACACTGAAGAATTTAATCGATTAATGAAAGATTATTACCTATAAGCATTAAATTTTTTTAAAAATCTTTAAACAAAACAGTAATTTTGCCCGCAATATGATGATTGCAGATTTAATTAATTTTGACCAAATGCAAAATGTTCTAACTACGGCTGGGCTCATTAGTCTTGTTAGTTTAACTTTTATGGAAGTTGTTTTAGGGATAGATAACATCATTTTTGTAAGCATAGTTGCAGGCAGAGTAGCCAAGAAAGATCAAAAACGAGCCAGAAATATAGGTTTGTTGTTAGCAATGGTTATCAGAATTTTGTTGTTGTTTGTAGTTCAACTAATCATTCAAGCTACAGAGCCAATTTATACGTTGCCTATTGATTTCGAAGGAAAAGATATAAGCATTAAAGACATCATTTTGATTCTGGGTGGTTTGTTTTTAATCTACAAATCTACAACTGAAATACACCACAAGTTAAATGTTGATGAACATTTAGAAACGGAAAGAGGAACAAGAAATAATTTTACCCAAGTAATCGTTCAAATTTTAATTTTAAATTTGGTTTTTTCAATCGATTCGATAGTGACAGCTATTGGTCTGACAAATAACATATACATCATGTTTATTTCCATTATAGCCTCTATGCTAATCATGTTAGCTGTGTCATCAAGCATCAGCAATTTTGTGGAAAAGCATCCTACTGTAAAGATGTTAGCCTTATCATTTTTATTAATGATTGGTTTTATGTTGATAGTAGAAGCATTTGAGATACATGTGCCTAAGGGTTATGTGTATTTTGCTATGGCATTTAGTTTGTTTGTAGAGATGTTAAACATCAAATTAAGAAAAAAGAAAAATACCGTTTAATTGAATAACCAGTTCTCATTTGCTGATGGTTTAAGATATGATTTTTTCAATCATTTTGAAGAGATAAAAAATGAATGGAAAGAGCTTTTACCCCCTGGACATCATCTTGCATCCAACGACATGTTGGCACTTGAACTCAGCAAGCCAGAAGATATTGAATTTAAATATTTAAACTTGTATGAAAATGAAGAATGGATTGGAGTTGTGTATCTTCAAGAATTTGTTTTCAGTCAAAAACATTACAATAAAAAGGTGTTTCAACAAAAGTATGTTAAATTGTTTAAATGCTTAATCGAAAGACAAAAAATTAATCTGATGATTTGTGGGAATCTATTCAGGGTGAATTTTCAAGGATTTTATTTTAAAGAAAAATCAAATAAAGAAAAAGTATTTAAATTTTTGTCAGCGTATAGAGATAATAACAAGAAAACAAAAAATTTTTGTGGAATGTTGGTAAAGGATTGTTCAAGAGAGTTTGATACCCGATTCATTGATTCTTGTCAGTACAAGCCTTTTAGGCAAGATTTAACTATGGAGCTTGATATTTGGGAGCAATGGAACTCCTATCAAGATTACATTAATTCATTATCGAGAAAGTACAGGCAAAGGGCAAATAAAATCAATAAAACATCTTCTATTTTAAGTTTAAAGGAGTTGGATGCCAATGAAATTCAAGAACACAAATCAAAAATCAATGAGTTGTATCTTTCTATTGTCAATAAACAAAACATAGCTTTGGGGATATTGAATGAAAATTATTTTATTGAAATGAAAAAGCTCTTAAAGGAAGATTTTAAAGTTTTTGCGTATTTACATAAAGATGATTTAGTCGGATTTTCATCTCATATTTATTACCCCAATAAGAGGAAAATGGAAATTCATTACATAGGTTTTGATGAAGTTTCCAATCATGAGTATTCAATTTATTTCCAATTGTTGTTTGATGGTTTAAAAGCAGCTATAGATGGAAAATTCCTTAAAATTGAATTAGGAAGAACTGCAAGAGAAGCTAAAGCAAGTTTAGGAGCCAAAGCTTGCGAGAATTTTAATTACATCTGGGTTAAGCCTGGGTTAGCAAGACTAACTTTTAATTTTATCAGCAATTGGTTTGAACAAACCATGGGTGAAAATTGGCAATCAAGAAGCCCTTTTAAAGAACTTGAGAATTAAACTACAGATTTTTATTGTCGTATTTAGGCAAATAGTCAATTTGTTGACTTGTTTTTTCTTCAAATTGATAGTGTAAAAAATAGTGGGTTAATCCATTGGTTAACATTGCATATTCGCATTTAAGAAATTGTTGGTAATTGCTGGCTTGATCAAGGGTTTTGCTGGTAATTTTTACAGAAGGCGATTTGCATTCAATCAATATCATGGGTTGACCTATTTTGTTGTGAACAACAACATCAAAACGTTTTAATTGAGAATTAATTAACATAGATTTTTCGACAGCAATTAAGCCCAAAGGATAGCCAAGTTCATTGATTAAGTAGTGAACCACGTGTTGTCTAACCCATTCTTCGGGAGTGAGTATTACACTTTTTTTTCTTACAATGTCGAAAATTAGTGTATTGCCATTGTTTTTTTTTATTGTAAAATTGTAATCTTTAAAATTAAGTTGCACTTAAGCAAAGGTAAAATAAATGGCGAATCAAACGACTATAAAATTTGATCAAATTATTGGAGATATAGCCAAAAGGCAATTTTCACCCATTTATTTTTTAGAAGGAGAGGAAACTTACTTCATTGATGCACTAGCTGATAAGCTTGAGGAACAGGTGTTAAAGCCCGAAGAGAAAAGTTTTAATTTAATCATTACATACGGTAAAGACACCTCAGCATTAGACATAAAAATGTCTGCAAGGAGGTATCCAATGATGGCAGAATATCAGCTCATTATGGTAAGAGAAGCGCAGCTTTTGGACGATTTAGACCCATTGGAAGATTATTTTGAAAATCCAATGAAATCAACCATTTTGGTATTCAGTTACAAAGGAAAAAAAATTGATAAGCGAAAAAAAATTGGCAAGTTGTTGTCTAAACACACACATTTTACTAGTGAAAGATTAAGAGATTATGAGACCAATCCTTGGGTTGAGAAGTTGATTAAATCAAAAGGGAAAAGCATTGAACCTAAGGCTTTGGAATTGATTGTAGAGTTTTTAGGGAGTGATTTGGCTAAAATTACAAGTGAAATAGACAAAATGCTAATCAATGTCAAGAATGATGTATCTCTAATCAACATACATCATGTGGAGCAAAACATAGGAGTTAGTAAAGATTATAACATTTTTGAATTTCAAAAAGCATTAGGACAAAAGAATTTTAATAAAACCATACAAATTGCAAATTATTTTGCAGCAAATTCAAAGAATCATTCCATATTTCCCATCCTTACCAATCTCTATGGTTATTTTTCAAAAGTGTATGCATACCATAGCTTGAAACACAAAAGCAAGAAAGAGATTGCAATAGGTATAGGAGTTAACGAGTTTTTTGTTGACGATTACAGAGTAGCCTCATCTCATTATAGCCCGGCCATGATAGAACAAGTGTTTGGTTATTTAAAATACTATGATTTAAGAGCCAAGGGAGTAAATGATACTGGCACTGAAGAAGGGCAGTTACTTATTGAATTGACAGTAAAACTGCTTAAAATAGCTGAAATTCCTTCAAGTTTAAAGTTGTTGTAGTTTTATAATGTTAAAAAAGTTGAATTTGTAAAGATTTATCCATGGTTTTTTTCTCTATCCAAATGTTGTTGCTGTCCTTTGTTTTAGGATTAGCTGAGATAGGATAATAATCTATTTCATTTTCAGAAATAGACATTTTAGTTGCATTTAACTCTTTAAACTGATAATCTATAGATAACCAATCTTCGAAATGTTGTTCCTTTAAAATTAAAGGCATTCTTTTTTTGCTGTTGTGAATTGTAGCAATGGGTTCAATAGCTTCTTTTGTTAAAATAGAAAAGGAAGGGTAGGTTTCACCAGTATCTTTGTCTATAAATTCATCATATAAGCAAGCTAAGCTCCATAGTGAATTGTCTTTTGGGAAAATATAAAAAGGTATTTTTTCTTTACCAACATGCTGCCATTCATAAAATCCAGAAACTGTTAATATAGCTCTTTGAGTATTGATAAAATGTTTGAATGACGATTTAGAATTTAATGTTTCAATTCTAGCATTGATGGTATTCATTCGACTGAAACTTTGAAATGACTTGGCCCATTGTGGAATTAAACCCCAATACATAGGCTCAAAATGGAGATCTTTATCTTGGTTCATTTTTAATATACTCAATTCAGGATACTCAAAAGCAGATAAATGGAATAAAGTATTTTCTTTAATTTTATTTTTTATAGCGAGCTTTTTATAATGCTGTTCAGCAGTAATTTCTGAGGTTTTGGGGTTCACATGGAAACACATCGAACAAAAATAATGAAAATAATTTTGTCAATAAAAATAAACATTTGTATTTTCGCACTTCGTTTATACGAAAACGTTCTTAAATAAGGTCAGGTGGCCGAGAGGCTAGGCACGGGTCTGCAACACCCTCTACACCGGTTCGAATCCGGTCCTGACCTCATAAGATTCTCAAATTTCCTATTTATATCAAGTCTTTTAGATGTTTTAAAAATTATTAGGGTAACAAATAGGGTAACATTTAACTGTGTATTTTAATTTTACTTCAATTATAAATTCGTGGGGGTATATCAAAAAATGGACTTGTTTATAATTTTATTAGTTGATGGTTGCTCTCTCTAAACAATCTACAAAAATTTCTGCTCTATTAATTCTATAATTTCACATCTTTCCATTATACCTAATGCTAGTTCTTCATAATCTTTATATCTTATAGAAATATCAAAAAATAGCATATCAAAACCACCATATTCACTAGGAGTAATCTCAATTTCTGTATAAGAGTTTGTAATTTTGTCAAATACTTTATATTTTACAAAAGTAGTATTTAAACAATCGGTTTTTAATTTAGTTATTTTTGATTTAATATAGTATGATACCTTTACTTTTAATCGTTCTAAATTAGGAAGGGTAAGATTACTTGATTCAAATGGAATAACCTTATCTCTCATTAATCCATTGTCATCAAAATTTCTTGCAATATTAAAACTTATTTGTCTGTAATTCTCTAAACGAGTATTCTCATCGCCATTTCTAGGTATAATTTTAATTGAAATACAATTTTTATTTTCAAATACCTTTTTTAACAATATTCTATCAGTTACAGAACAAGAATGTCCAAGTATATAAACTTCATAAATACGACCTTCAATAAACTCTCTTAAATTGTCATAGTTTTCGTTTTTTAAGTATTTAAAGGATTTAATGTTTTCAAGGAATATATCCTCTGAGTTTTCTATTTCTTTATATTCTTTTGAGTTTTCATCGCCATAACCAAAAATTACATCCATTAAATTATCAATATTGCCATGAATATTAATAACCTTAGATTTGCCTTTTATCAAATTACTATCACTCAAATATGAACTAAAATTTGTGTAATTAAAATTTAAAAATAAATACTTTTTTCACAAAGATTTTTTTTTATTTATAT
>CAYVDH010000132.1:0-10279 GCA_964450355.1 uncultured Flavobacteriaceae bacterium | reverse complement strand
TTGATTATCATTAATAAAAAGAAATGTAACCTAATGAAAAAAAATTTAACAAGAGATTTAAATATGTATAACTTTTTATAAAACACTTTGGAAAAAATGCAGTTAATTTCCAATTTTCAAAATAAAACTACCGAATATTACTTATTTTATACCACTTATTACTTTCTCGTAGGATATTCTCTTATTAAATATCTGTTTTGTATCAATTAAAAAATTTACCATTATGAACAATCAAATTGAAAACAGAATTAGCATGTATCTTAAAGTTGAAACAATGCTAAACAATCATACTGCTGACACAAGCAGTATAGCTATTATTGCGGTTGAAAAAACTAATTTTTCAAATAAACTTGCACAGCTTTTATCAAAAGCCAGTATCGCTAGTTTAGATATAACAGGAAATACAGTTGATAAACAAGACAAGAGGGATTCATTAACTAAAACAACTTTAATAGTTGGAAGAGCATTAACTCTACATTCAAATTTAACAAACAACAAATTACTCAATGAAAAATTTGATTTAACAATATCGAGTATTGAAAAAATGAGAGATTCCGAATTTTACATATATGCACTATCTGTTAAAGATGCTGCAACACCAATTATAACTTCATTAGTCCCATTTTCAATTACATCAGCATTAATGACTCAGTTTAACAATGAATTAACCGCCTTTTACAGTGTCATTCAAAAACCAAAAGATCAAATTAGTGAGCAGAGTATTATAAGAGAAGAAATGGAAAATATTCTAAACGACATTGAAAAACTGCTTACCAACAAACTTGATATAGCCTTGAGTTTATTTCAATTTAGTAATCCAAGTTTGTATAGTTTGTACATCAATGCAAGAAGTGTTGATAGTACAAGTTCTACAAGGATTGCAGATTTTGAAGGAACTGTTTTACCAGGTGAAATCAAGTTAGTATCAACATTGCCACATATATTAAGCAGGGGCTATAAAATTAAAAACAACAGCAATGTCGAAATTACAGCAAGTTTAAGTAGTAGCCTAATGATGGAAGGACAAATATTTCAAATAGCTCCAAATAGTGAAAGCCAAGTATTGCTGACCAGTGCTTTAAATTCTAACCCCAATGCCAATAATTTACTAATTGAAAACAATAAAACGATTGAAGCAAACTTCAAAGTTTACATTGAAGAATAATTTATTTTTAACATTAAAAAAGGGGCTTGAATTATCAAGCCCCTTTTTTATTTCTTAATCTTTTTAGTTGATTCACTTTCAATAATCAATTTAGTAGTTTCCATCAATTCTTTCATTGGCATTCTTTGCAGCACATCTTGAAGTGCAAGTGGAGTGCCTTCTTTTTTTATTTCATGAATGACATAGTCAGGACCTACTCCTTTTTTATCTGGTTTGTAATTAAATAATTCATTAGGAGTACAATTAAGTCCAATACATAATTTTTCTACATGGTCAAAAGTAATGGATTTTGCTTTGTTGCTCAACATATTGTTTGCAGTAATCCATGATATTCCCATTTTTGCTAAAGTAGAAGCAGTGGGTTTTAGATTTTTATACCTAAGCATTTCTTTGATGTATAAAGTTATCATAACAAGACTATTAAGCCTCAAAATTAAACAAAATTAAATAAATTTACTAACTTTTAATACAAATTACTTAATTTATAATATAAATCTATTAATAAACTAAACAAAAAGATGATAAAACTAAACAAATTGGTTAGATAACAATACAAACTAATTAAGTGATTAAATGGAGTTATCTATTTATTAGATAAAAATATTCTATCTAAATCAAAACACAATCTTCACATCTTCTTTATAGTTCTGCAATGTTCCGTTTAGGCTGGCTGTCCATCCGTCAATAAAAACTTTACCGTTTTTAATAGCATTTGAATAATCATCACTGGTTATTTTCTCGCTGTTAGTAATGTAATGATGATTTCCTATTTTATAAATGCAATCTTTTACTACTTCTTCGGGCACTTGTGTTGGTTCGTCTAACCCAACGGTGAAAATCATATTGTAGATACGGCTTAAAGCATCTGTTATATTAAAACGAATACCGATTTGCTTCTGCTCATCTATTTCTAATTTTGGAGCTTCTACGCTGTCAAAAACCTTGAAACCACATAGAGGCATAGGTTTTTTATTTTCTTCAAATAAACCTACTTTGCTATTGGCTTCTTCCATTTCTTTTTCAATTTTTTCTCCTGCACGCTTTAAACGTTCAATGGTAATGCTCGAAATTACTGGTGGTAAATTGTTTTCTATACAAAATTGATATGCTGGTTTGTCCTCTTTGATTGGCTCATCAATTTGGCATAAAATAAATTTGCGGTTTCCTCCATCTTCTGCATTGAGTTGCATTACTGCGTGTCCTGTTGTGCCTGAACCTGCGAAGAAGTCGAGAACTATTGAATCATCTTGACTCCCTATTGTTAGTAGATATTTTATTAATTTAGTTGATTTTGGAAAATCAAAAAGTCGTTGATTCAACAATACTTCCAAAGCTAAACTTGCCTCCTGGTTACTTCCAAAAGTTGTATCCCAAAAATCATTTGATATTTGACCTTCTGATTCGTGTAAATAAATTTTACTATAAGGTTGTTCATCTCCGCTACTTGTCCATAAAATTTTGTTTTCTTTATCTAATTTTCTGAAATCATCTTCTTTAACCATCCAAGGACCGTTTAAAATATTACCATTTTTTGTTGTTACATCATAAAAATGACGCCCTCTTGTTTTATGTAATAAAATTCCTCTTCTAAAATTCCCCCTTTCGTCTTTGTAACCGTATTCCTTTTTTGCTTTTTCTGTTAAAGGTATTTTGTTTAAGTTTAAAATTTCTTTTTCCTTGGTGTAGCATAATATATATTCCTTTACCCTTGCTATTTGTCCAATATTTGCTTGATTATCTGATTTTCTCCATGCTATATTTGAAACAAAATTTTCATCTCCAAAAACATCATCACAAAGTAATTTTAGGTTTGCCTGTTCATTGTCATCAATGCTAATAAATATCACTCCGTCTTTGCTCAATAAATCTCTTGCCAATAATAGACGAGGATACATAAAAGCCAACCAACCGTTATGGCTTTTTTTGGATTTAAAACTAAAGTCCATTCTTGCAAAATCGCTTTCGCTTAAGTTAGCCAAACCCAATACTTCTGCTTCTTCTTTATCAAACTTATCAGGATACACAAATTCATCACTTGTAGTATTATATGGTGGGTCTATGTATATACATTTGATTTTATTGCTGTAATGGTTTTTTAGGATTTTCAAACTATCAAGGTTGTCGCCTTTCAGAACTAAATTTTGAGCTGTATCAATGTTTTTACTCAACGTGGTATTGAGACGTAATTCCTTTTCTGTCTTTTGGGCATATTTCGCTCTTGCAAAGTTTCTGCCTACAAAGTTTAAACCGTAGCCGTTTACTTTTTCGTCAATGGGCAAACCTGCAATGGCTTTTAATTCCTGCAAGTCAATTTCATTATCTCTGATTATACTGGGGTAATTCTCTTTTAAAAAACTGAGTAGTTTGTTTTCGTTAGCTTCTGTGCCAACTACTGTAAAACCTGCTTTTATAAAATCTTGTTCTGCCATATTATATTTTTTTTCTTTAACCACATAGTTACATAGTTTTTTTTCTATGTATCTATGTGGTTGATATTTTATTTCAGTTTACTAAAGTATTCGTTTACAAATGTTTTTTGTCCTTCGTTAAAAATGTTGGTGCAGTTGAAATTAATCAGTATGCCTTTAGGGCATTTCAGTAGTTTCATATAGGTAAGAAGTTGTGCTTCAAAAATTGAAATCATTTCGTTTACTGCCTTTAACTCAACAACTATACAATTTTCGACAAACAAATCACATCTAAAATCAATATCTATTGTTTTCCCTTTATATTCCACAGGAATTTTCATCTCTGTTTGAAAATTTATTTTCCTAAGTAACAACTCTTCTTTCAAACACTGATGATACACATTTTCTAATAAACCTCTGCCCATTATTTTGTGTACTTCAATTGCACTTCCAATAATCTCATAAGTAAGGTCATCAAGGTATTTCTTTGTTATCATTTCTATGTTTCTATGTGGTTAATTTTTTATCAATGCCGCCAATTGCGTTTTATTGATTCGTTCTTTAAATGAAATTTTTATGCCTTGGTCTTTGTAGTGTTCGGCTAAAGCTTCAAAATACTTTTTAGCAAAGTCAATTTTCCCTTTTTCATCTACTGGGATTTCCGTTGACGATTTATAGCCTTTGGCTTCCACTACAAGGAAAATTTTGTTGCCTTCGGTGCTTTTTATAGCATAGCAAAAGTCGGGATTGTAATCACCTAAAGGAGTTTTGATTTTAAGGCGTGGTAGTTTACCGAAAATTTCAATGCTGTCCATATCGGGGTCTTGCTCCACAATTTCCAATTCAAAATCGCTGTCATATTCAATCACTTCTTCAAATACCCATTTTGTTTTAAGAGAAAAATCGTTAGCAATTTCCTTTTGAAATTTCCCCACGCTGCCTGTATCAAGGTATGTTTTGCCTTTTTCGGTCTTGAATACATTTGGCAAACCTGTTCCGTTAATTCCGTCATACTTAATGTTTGCTTTAAGCATTGCAATTAAGTTCTTGTTGATTATTTCGGAAATTTCTCTTTGTGCCTGTTCAGGATTATTGCAAAGCATTTTGGTTTTGAAATCGTCACTCAAAGCATTGAAAACCTTTACCACAAAAGAAATAGGAGTTTTGGTGTTGTTGGATAAAGTGCGAACCAATGCCAAATAATCTACTTTGCTTTTGTATGAAACGGTATCAGTTAGCTTTTCAGTAATTGCCCCTTGTTCGCCAATCTTGTTTACGTTTAGTTCTGCACGTTTGGTTTGCAATAAAATTTCTTCAATATTTACAGCTTCAATCTGTGTTTTCATGTTCTGTATCAATTGGCTTTCTTGTTCTTCGCTTAATGATTCTAAAACATAAAAAGCATTCTTATTGATTGTGTTCCACAAATTTTGAAACTCTTGCAGGTGGGTTGGTTTTATGAAAACTTTCTTTTTCTCTCTTTTCTTTTCGGCATTCTGAACATAAGTGTTTGTGTCAGTTGCAAACAAGCTTTCTATGGCTTTAACTTGTTCTTCGGGCAAGTTTTGTTCTTTGAGAATTGCAGAAAACTCAGGCGATTTTTCGTAAATCTTTTGCCCGTCAACAATTGCCTTGCGAACAATCATTTTTTTGTCTTTCAAAATGTCATCAACCAAGGCAACAACTGTTTCATCATCAAATCGCGATTTTTCTTTGAGTGTCTTAATGAGTTCTTGCTCTGTAAATGTTTCAGCAATCAAGAACGAGTTACTTAAAATTTCGTTTTGAATTGCCTCAACAAAACCGTGTTCTTTGCTTGATACAATTACATCAAGGTTGTTGATTTTCCAAAAAGCTTCTTGGTCGTCATTCAGATTTTTTAGCGTGTTACGCTGTAAGTTTTGATTGACGCAAATGCGTAACCCACGCCCAATTTGTTGCAGTTTGGATATTTCGCTCCCTTGATTGGATAATTTGCAAATGGTAAACACATTCGGGTTGTCCCAACCTTCTTGTAATGCCCAAATGGAGAAAATGAAACGTGTTGGACTTTCAAAAGAAAGTAGTTTCTTTTTGTCTTTCAGAATTTCATCAACTCCTGCTTTTATTTTTTCATCTGCGTTTCCTTTATCGCCAGAAAAATAGCCTTTGTGAACCTGCAAGGTGTTATCACTATCAAAGTCTTTTTGTAAGAATTTTTTATACGGGTCTCCATCGGATAATTGACCATTAACAATTAACCATTGACTTTTGTATTCTTCTTCAAATATGTTTTTGATTTTAGGATTGTCGCCACGAAATAAACTTGTGTCGCTTTCCATAAAAAATAAAGTGAGTGCTTTTATGTCTTGCTCAAACAACCTCTTTTCTTTTTCAAAATGAATTTTGATTGTTTCCTTGATCATTGCCCGCAATGATTCATCAGACAGAGAATAATCAACCTTTTCAATCGCATCATCTGCTAAAACAATGGCATCCTTGTTTATTTTCTTTATGCTTTTTCCGTTGAAAACTGATCCAACTCCTAATTCTCGTCTGGCTACAATTCCGTTTGTCAGTGTGCTTACAATGGCTTTCTTGTTATCAATGCCAATGAGAGTATCTGTATTCTCAACCACGTCTTGAGTATAAACAACAATTTTCTTTACCAAACTTTGCCTGAATGAAGAAATGCTGTCCAACACATAAGCCACGTTTGAAAGAACTAAACTGTCTTTCTTTTTTGGATAAGTTGCCCCGAAACGCAAAAAATAATTTTCAAAACCATCAAAGTAGGTTTTAAAGGCATTGCCTTCAAAACGGTGAGGTTCGTCCATTATCACAATTGGATTAAGTCGTTTCAAACATTCCAAATATGATTTTGGCGGTTCTTGATTTTTAACAAACAATTCAGGAGCATTCATTTCCTTTTCTAAAGGACGATTTAGAATATTGTTACCTCGATTAAATGCATCTGGCGTCATTACCAAAACAGATAAATGTGAAGTTCCTATAAATTGTTTTACAGAAGAAATGTTGCCACCTTCATAAACAAAGGTCTCAATTTCTTTTTCCTTTTCGTTGGCATAAAAACTTTTAAAATAATCTTTGGTGTCCTCTAAGTTTGTTTTTGTTCCCTCTCGAATTGGAACAGTCGGAATTAAAACGATAAACTTTTTATATCCGAAATTTTTACTCAGTTCAAAAATGGTTTTTATATAAGTGAACGTCTTTCCCGTTCCTGTTTCCATCATGATATCTATGTTTTTAGTGTCTTGAACAGGGAAATTGTAATTATACTTTTTATGGTGTACTGTCAATATCTCGCCAAAATTTCGTTTTTGACGTAAACTATCAAATAGACTTACAATATTTGCAACACAGTCCTCTTGATAATTTTGAATTTCATATTGAAACTGTTTTGATTGCAATTTTGTCATCTTATAATTAGTTTTAAATAAGCTGTTTAATGATTATATCGAAATAATCAAAGTTAGGTTTTTAAATTGCAAACCTAATTCTTAAATTTCACTTTTCATATAGGTAAAATTCCTTATTTATTAGTTTTGAAAAACTATTATTAATACAATAATTTTTTAATTCTGTATTGTATAAAGTTTCCCCGCTTAATTTTCATGTTTTTTTCCTTTTTATAAATAAATCTTAACATTAAAAGAAGGCAAAGTAGGTATAGATGAGTAAGTATCTAAAATTGGATATTGTGAAGTCCTATTTTTCGCAAACAAAACATTAAAAACTGATATATTCCATTCTCCATATAACCTTTTAGTAAATTTAAACTTCTTTGTTACACTTAAATCTAACCTAAAATAGTTAGGCAGCCTATATTCATTGCGTTTAGAATACAAGAATGTGAAAGCATAATTTGCCGTTACTGGTGTTCCATTTTGTAAAATAAACAACCCACCAAATGACCATTTTTTATTTGCTATGTAATTTGTTACTAAATTAAATACATGTGGACGGTCATAGTTAGAAGCATACCATTCATTGTTATTTATAATTGGAGATCTTCTTATTGACCTAGAAAAAGTATAGGATAAATGCCCTTGTAATTTCTTTATACTTTTCTCTAGCAATAATTGAAATCCAAAAGATTGATGTTCAACATTTGTTATATCATTTAAAACTTGTTTGTTTCTGAACAACTTGGCACCGTCTTTTAGGTCTAATGCATTTAAGAATTTATTATAAAAAACTTCAGTAATGCCATTGAATGATTTAAAGCGTTTTTTAAACCCTGATGTAACACTGTAAATTTTTTGAGGCTTAAACAACTTGTTTGATTGAATCCAAAAATCTGATGGAATTAATACTTGCCTATTCCCTACAAAATTTTGATATTGACTATTTTTATCCAAAGAAAGAAATATTTCTTTTTCTTTAAATAACCTCGTAATTTTAATTCTTGGTTCAAAAATAATATCATGTGATAAATCATTAAAATTATAATAAAATCCTAATCTTAAATTATTTTCTAGTTTCCATTGTTTTTCTTTGAATAAAATATTTTGATTGCCAAATGCAACAAATTCTATAGCTTTATTAACTGGTATAATATTTTCTTTAAAACTTACTGTATCTATTCTATTGTAATACAAAATTGCTTGGCTTGTATGATAAAAATTAGTACTAAATCCAACTTTATTGATATTAAGTTGATTTAACATATTGTCCTTTTCTGTTTTTAAACACAGGTTAATTAGTTGATTGCCAAAATCAGGTTCTAAATTGGACAAAAAATATGCTCTTGAATTGAATTTACTTCCACTTAATACAGTGTTTCTAAAACTTTTGTCTTTATTGATTTTATTCCATCTTATGGTTGCTGTATTATTACTCCACTTATACTTGTCTAAGCTAATGTTTCCAACTGTAAACAAATTAATATCACTAAATGAAAAAACATCTACACTGGAAAAAGTAGAAATATAAATCGCATTATTCTTGTTGATATTAAATTTTAATTTTATATTTCCATCAACAAAATTATTTCTAAATTTACTTTCACCTTTTCTTGAAGTAAAAGAACCCGGGTACGCAAATCTTAATGATGCTAAATAACTTGATTTATTCTTTGCTAAAGGTCCTTCTAATAACAATTTAGAAGATAGAAGTCCTAATGAAAAACTGCGTTGAGATTTTTTCATATTTCCTTCCTTAAATCTCACTTCAACAATGTTAGAACCTCTTGAACCATATTCACTTGGAACTGATGAATTATATAATGTAAAAGATGACAATGCTTCATTATCAAATGGACTAAAGAAACCATAGAAATGCCCCATATTGTATATTGGTGCATCATCTAAGTATATTGATGTTTGGTCAATATTCCCACCTTTAATGTACAATCCCGAATTTGCCTCAAAACTTGAATTTACCCCAGGGAAGGTTTGTAAAGATTTTAAAACATCTACTTCTCCCAGTATAAATGGTATATTATTTAAATAATCTTTTGTTACATAAATTTTACCAAAATCTATGATTTTATTCACTTTTTTTTTCTCTACAACTACTGGCTTTAATTCATAATTTGAAGGGATTAACTCTATAATGTACTTTTCTTTTGGATTAATTATTTCAAAATCATACTCAATGTAGCTTATATGTTTTACACTAATTTTGTTTGATTTAGAATGATTAATTTTCAATGAAAAATAACCATAATTATTTGTGTATCCTACAAATGTATCGTTTAAGTGCACTTCTGCATTCTCTACACCTTGTAACCTACTACTATCTTTAACTTCTAACAATATAACTTGTGCATTACAATAACTAAAAGGAAGCAATAATAATACTAGGATATATTTCATTAAAATGTAAAATATAAAGTTTTGGGTAAATCTGCTTTAAATATTTCTATTTTATTTGTAACAAAAGTTTTTCTTAACACATTGTCATAAACTCTAAACTCGTATAAAAATCTTCTGTTTACATTTTGAGGTAAATTACTACAACTACCCATAGATTTTTCAAAACTATTTTGTGTGCAAAAGTATAAGTTTGCCCCAGTTTCTAACACTAAAATTGATGAATAACTAGGACTGTATGAAATTTTATATCTTGAATTTCCAAAAGCATTTACTCCATTTTTATCAGAAATATATATTTTCAATATCGTATCAGAATAATCTTTGACATGTATGTAATGATTTTGTTCATTGATTGTACTACTAACAATATTTCCTAATATCTTTTTTTTAGGACTTTCTTTTAAATTTTTAATTTGATAAAAAAGAAAAAAAGGATTCCCATAATTCACAATATTATCGTACAAAGAATTAATAAATAAATAATCACTTTCATAGAACTTATAAACAATAGGTTTAAATTTTTGATTAGTACTTAAATAACCACAGTTATTGCTATAATTATAAGAATGTGGGACTTTAACACCTTTGTCTAAATCAATATTATTAAGGGTAACAGCTTCTTCAAATTTATTATCAAATGAATATGTTGACCTTATGGACGGCAAACTGTTTGAATTATATGTGTTTGATGATGTTGTAGATAAATTAGTATCTTTTAAAGAAATTGGATACTTGTATATTATATCATAATAAAACAAATCGTTTTGCAGATTATTTATAAAATATTGACAATTAAAGTATTTCTTATCACTTTGATTTAATGTATAATTTGATTTAAAATCAGGTGGCAATTGTTTATTAATAATAAGAGAATCTTTGTGCCTTTC
>CAYVDH010000131.1:0-10280 GCA_964450355.1 uncultured Flavobacteriaceae bacterium | reverse complement strand
AAAATTAATATTCACACTTTTTAATGCCCTATAATGCCACATTATGTAAAGAAGCTTTGGGAAAAGTTTTTGTTGCCGAGCACTCTCATTTATCGGAGGAATGCTTTTGTGGGCATACAAAAACTTTTATGCGGAGGCAAGCGGTGGGGAACGGAGTACTCAAACGTTAAACTTAGTACAGTAGAGTTCTTTTAGTTCTTTAGTTTTTTAGATTTTAAAGTTTTTACTTTTTTGATTTTAACTATTCAAAAAGTTTAATGATTTCATTTTGTTATGATTTTCATCATTTTAATAGAAAAATAATTTATTATATAATTTACTCAAAAATAATTTCTTTAAGTTAACTAGTGAACTTTCACCAATTTGAAATTTATTATCTATTTCGATTGATTTTATTTTTGAGATTACGTCTTGTTTGTTCATTGTTTATTTTACTTTGCCAAATTCGATAATGGTTTCAATTAATTTTATAAGGTTACGCGATATTTCTCCTTTTACCCACGCTAATTCTAATGTTCTTGCTACAACTAATGGGTTTTTATATAAATCTGCCGCATTACCAAATTCAGCACAAGAAATAGTGTAAAACTCTGTCCAACTGGGAATTTCACTTTTTACTTCTACACCTAAATTAGTTTTCCAAGCCCAAAGATTTGGTTTTATAATATTAGTCGCTTGAAATTCATCTTCAGCATCGTGTCCCTGAATTGCAAGCAATTTTTTATTGTCTGGTTTGTGTTGATGATGGTATTTTTCATCCACATCAGTATCACTATCGTAAACAATAAAGGCGTTTATGTTTAAAAGTTTTACTACTGCTGCCGGTTCAATAATGTTACTTTTTTTGTCGGCATTGATTAAGTGCATACCTGATGCTCTGAATTGCCCTGATAATCTCATTAACTCTAAATAAGTTTTGATGTAGGCAATATCTTCTATACCCTCAACAAAAACTGGAACTCTACAAAAAAACATTTCATTTATAGACGGACTTAAATATGGAAATAGTTTTGCTACAATTCCTTTATTATTGACTGGTTTTGAACCAATACTGGTTAAATAATCTGATAATTCTTGATAACTTACACTGGAACTTAATGTTTCAATTGGATTTCCGTGTTCACGAATTATTCTTATTTTCTCGAAACTGTTTTTAGGAATGAATAGTGGCGAATGTGAGCATAACATTACTTGCGTATTTAGTCCTGCCAAATCCATTAATGTTTCTGCTAAATGCCGTGCTTGTGGTGGATGTTGGTATAGCTCTGGTTCTTCTATACTTAATATTAAAGTTGGTGCGTTTCCATCATCGGTTGTACTTAATTCTTGCAATAAAGCCAACATAAACGACCTTTGTAATCCGTGACCAAAGCGAGATAACTCGCCTTCAAATCCTCTTTCCCCTAAAGCTATTGCTGCTGATGGTTCTTCAATTTTAATGGCTTTGTCAGCATCCTTCTTCCATTGAACAGAGGCACTTATACTTGGATTAGCCCATTGACTTAGTTTGCCTTTTAAAGAAGCTGAAATATCATCTAAAACATTTTGTTCTTCAGCTAGTAATTGAGAATATTGTAGGTCAACGGCTTGCCTTATTTGCGAAATTCTTTCTGTAAAATTGACTTTGGCTCTAACAGTTCTTGCTAATAATGTTCCTAAAGCAGAAGTTTTGTTTTCCTCTCCTTCTTCGGTAACGTCTTTTGAAGCTGAAACAAATACCCATTGAATATGCTGAGCCAATCTGTTTGCTCCTTTAGAAGCTCCATAAAATTGATCCTCACTTGGTATTAAAATACATTCGTCCGGTCTTGCAGCTTCATATTCTTTTAATGCTGTCATTTTAGCATCTTTAGAACCTACCGCCGGTAAATCTGGAAACTTTACTTTTAATTGAGCATAGCAATCATTAAGCTCACCAGCAGTTGCTTTATTTTTTTCTAACTCAAAAAATATTTTAAAATCTTCTATTCCTAATCTATTACCAAACTGTTTTATTTCTGCTCTTTGAGTTGCAGTGTCGAATTCGGCTTTTGCAGTTACAATTAACTTGCCTTGTCTTGCATAGTTACTTAAATCTTGTTCTGCCTGTTCACTTAATTCAGTGAATGTGACTGTAATTTCAATAGGTACGGCAGTATTGCAATGATGAAAGTCTTTTTCAGTAAGCTTACTCAAATCCGTTTTACTGTCTTTGTAGTGTCTAAAGAAAACTTGCAAAGCCGTAAATACTGTTGATTTTCCTGCACCATTTGCTCCAACCAAACAAGTGTAATCATCAAAATGTATAGTATCATCCTTGAATGAGCGGAAGTTTTTTATGTGTACAGTTTCTATTTTCATAATTAGTCTAGCTGTTGTAATCGATTAGTTTTTGATAAAATTCTTCTGAAACATATTTTTCAAAACAATTCTCATGATGTTAATTAATGCATTAATATAAATCACCTTCTGGTTTATGTTTACATTATTTAAGCATTTAATTATAGGATTTTAACTATAGGATGTAAATATAGGAAAAAACGATATATTAAATTTACGGATATCCGCATTCCTAAAGAAAAAAAGTAAAAAAACCTATCCAATAATTGAACAGGTTTATAAGTGGGTATTTGTGATTGGAATTATGCTAAATTTCTATTTTTACTCTCCGGTCTAATTTGTTCAGTAAATCGATGTATTCCTGCAGCTCATAAAGGTGGACAAGACTTTTAGGGTTGTCGGGTAATTGAGCTAGTTGGACTAAGTCAATAGTTTTTTTAAAATTCTCTTCTCCAATGAGGTCCTGGATTATGATGTAAACAGCTTCTTCGATAGAATCGTTATCAAAATGGTATTTGTAGTTTTTTAGATAAATAACGATTTTCATTTTCTTTTGAAAAGTGTTGAACTCTAAAGGCTTGAAGTATAGTTCACTTGTTTTGAGTTCAAAGTCTTGAAAGATGTATGGTTTGTCTATTCCTTGTTTGAAAACATCGATATTGGTATTTGGTTGAATAAATGCCTGAAAATCCCAATTGCTCAATTTTGGTGCATTGTTAATCATACCGTTTACTTTTGGATATAGTTTTTTGTAGCCATGGGCTGTGATGATTAATTTTACTTTTTCGGAATTCGATTTTCTACCGACTAAAATGAATCCGATTCTTTTGGAAACATAACTGAGTTTTCGATTTAGTTGATTAAACACTTCATCGTGTTTCGTGTGGGTTGTAAATGCTTCTAGAATTTGCATTTCGTTTTGTTCGAACCATTTCCAAAATGATTTGATTTGTTTAAGCATTTGAGGTGTCATTTGTTTTTTCATAAGAGTAAATTTTAGCGTTTATCAATTGAATCTTTGTCGAAAGCGATGAGGTTAAACATTTGCCTCATACGTGAGCGAACACGGTCGCCATAAAAAGCTTCGAGTTCTGAAGCTGATAAGTTGGTGGTTACGTGTGTCATAGTATTATTGTGGATGAAGCTATCGTAACGGGTGAGAATTATTTCTGCCATTACGTTACATTCGTTGCCGAAGTGTTTGATTTGTTTTTCCGTTCCGAGGTCATCGAAGCAAAAAGTATTTAGCCGGATTTGCTTTGATTCCATCTTTTGGTAAGGGGTGAGAGCTTCATATCCTTTGGAAGCAAATTCAAAAGCAATGTCTCTACAAGGTTTCATTTTGTATTCATATTCCTTGTGAAAAAAGTACCTGAGCAAAAACATCAACGATGTTTTGCCGCAACCCACAGGACCTGAAAGAATGATGCCTTTGTTTAAGTTGATGCTCATTTCTAAAGCTGTTGCTTTATCGCGAATTGCGTAAATGATTAATTTTCTAATCACCGGTAGGTCATTTTTATAAATTTTGAATTGCTGGCCAAAATGATGAATGCCAATTGTTTCCAATACTTCGATGCATTTGGCAAAATCATAGATTTTCATGTTGTTTTTAATTTCGTAAGCCTTATGAATTTCGTTATAGGGGTTCATCGTACTTTTTTTGGTTAGACGTTTTTAAGTTTCCCGGTACCGGTGTTGCAGCCGCTACTTGGATTGGTGTAAAGCTTTGCAGGTTCATGATCCAATTTTTGGCCGAGGCTTGCCAGTTTTTCATTTTTGATTTTCCACCAACTAACCAACCGTTGCTTTGGAAATGGTTGAAGAAACGTTCCGCTTCGTTTTCATCCGTATCCTGGGAAACGAAAAACAATTTCACGTCGGATAGTTTCGGTGGAATGATTTCGAAGCTTTCTTTTTTTTCGCGGAACTTTTTTTTCTTTTTTTCGGAAGTGGTATTTATTTGAACTTCCTGATTTTCGTTTTCGATTTTTTTTTCGAGCGAGTGCCCGTTTGCACTGTTTGAAATGTTTGTATTGTTTATATAGTTTATAGAAGGTACTAGTGCTTGTCTAGGAGTTGGCAAGGTACTTGTCTGGTGCTTGTTCACTACTTGTTCAATAACATGTTCAATAGGTTGCCTACTTTTTGAACTTCTTTGTTCTTTTTTTGTTTGTGGTAAATCATTGGTTTCTAATTCAATAACCCAAATTAGACTCCCTTTAAACGGATTGTGTGAAGGTTCGTAAGTGATGTATCCTTTTTGATGTAATTCGTTGACACATTTGTGGTATGTTGCTTTAGAAAATATTTTACTAATTCGCATTACTTCGTTTCGAGTTATACTAATTGGGTTTTGAAAACGGTTGAGGTTCCAGGACTGGAAAAGTGCCATGTAAAGGCTTACGTGGGTTGGATTTAGGTCGGTATCTTGGACTATTTTGTTGAAGAAACCAGAGAGGTGTTTTATGTAGTTCATGTTTGAAGGTGCTAAGGTTCTGAGGGACTGAGGTGCTAAGGTTTGGCCTGCTTTGCAGGAGATACCTCGGCAGGCTCGGTATGACAGGATTATTTGAAGAGGGTTAGGTTGGCGGGTTTTTTGTTGCGGTTCATGAGTTTTTCGATGTCGTCGTTATCGTAGTAGATGGTGCCGCCGACTTTGGAGAATGTGAGGTTTCCGTTGATTCGGAGTGTTTGGAGTGTGCCATTGGAGATTTGCAAAAGTTCGCGGACTTCATTGGATTTGAGCCACTTTTGTCGCTTTTGTGGTGCTTCGTTAATGATGCTTTTGATTTCGTTTAAGAGTTCGCTACGGAATTCATTTAAATCCTCTTTGGTGATTACTTCGATTGCCATGATAAATAGTTTTAAAATTGATTTGACAAAGAGAAGACATAACCAAATACCAAAACAGTTCAGGGGGTTGTACAACCCCCTTCAAAGTGCCGTGAATAGTGGTAATTTTAAAAAAAAGTTTTTTAAAAGCTGTATAAAATGATAAGAATCGGTATGATTTATATAAATTTGTGAAAGAATAAATATTTGAAGGAAACTTCAAGAACATATATAGCGAAAGTTATTTAGAGCATCAGAAAACCGGCAAACTTCTTTGATACAGCTCACGAATATAACTGTTCGCCTACGCAATGCGTGGGCTCGGTTTATCGTGGCTGTAGGTGCTTGCCGGTACCTCTGATGCTGATGATCGATGTCCCACGCAGCTTGTTTCTGAACGATGGGAGTTTAAAAAATAGTACTCATGCAAGAGAACGAACAAAATAGACCCAGTGATGAATTGCAAGCTTTTATGCTAGTCAACAACATTAAAACCGTTGCAGAACTTGTTGCACTTGACGATGAAGTATTGGTTGAAATGCCTGGTTTTGGATGGCATTTATTGAAAGAGATTTTACTACTTCGTAAGATTTAATAATTCGATGATTTTTTCTTTTATCGTGTTTTTGGTTGATGTTTCCACGTTATAGAATTTGGAGCTCAAACTATCTATAGAAATAGTATCCGTACCATTTGTTTTGAAATTGTCTGCAATCATTCTGAAAATATCCCTTTGGTTCGAATGTTTGATGATACCTGTTTTCATTAAGATATTTACAAAGTAGCTTATTTGTGCAACCGATAGACCAATGAGTATTTTGTTCGTTTGTTCGACCGTTTTATTGGTGTTCATTTGTTGATACCCTATGTTTCTTTTTATGTTAATGAAATTAATTTCTTCTTCTAACCAATTGCAGATTTGCACTTTACTATCCGGGAGCTTATGGTTGAATGCTTTTATGATTTTACTTCGGTGTTGATTGAATTTCTTAAGTTTCTTGTATAAAAGTTCCAGTTGTTCAGCATCTGATTCACATTGTTCTAACTCTTTTTGAATTACGTTCGTTTTGTAGTCGAAGAACTTGATTGAATTCATGTTTAAATCCAAAAGCCATTCCGCAATATCCGAATCATTCACTTCGTTCGAATTTTCATTCAATAATTGAGATAGCTCCAAGACATATTCTTTGGCATAGTTGAATTGGTAGTAGGTGATTTTATTTTGAATGTTTATAGTCGATAAAAGTATAATTGGTTCAAAAAGAATTTTGAGTAAATCACTGTTTACTACTTTGGCCAACAATGAATCTCTGACAAAATCTAATTTAGGTTTGATTTCATACTCATTCATCAGAACCGTTCGATGAGGTACCATGATGTTCACATTGAGGTAATCATTGTATCCCTGTTCAATAAATAGCAACAGTTTTTCTAAATTGGAATAAATAGTTTTTAGACAGTCAATTTTATTGTACTCATCTGAAAATTGATATAATTCATCGTTGGTTTCCGGATTGATTTGTTTGATCAAATTATTCATTTGGGTTTCCATCGCCAATTGGTTCTTATGAATGTAATGTTCAATTTTGATAGTTGACTTCAACTTGAATACTTTCTCTTTGATGGCCAATTTGATGTTTTGGTTTTCTTCCATGAGTACCTGATTACAATACAAAAAGAATCGTTCTTTTGGATTTAGTTCGCTGATGGTACATTTTTCATACACATAAAATGTGTTTTGACTTTGTTTGTTCTTAGCAAACAAAATCGTTTCACCGGTAAAATCAATTAGATTTTTTAGTCTAGGAATGTACTCTTCAAATTCATTGAAATGGAAAAGCGTTTTCAGTTCTAACCGCTGCACTTCAGGATGGAAAGAGTGTTTAGGTTTACTTATTTTTATTGTTTCAGTTCCTTCACGTTTGATGATGGTAATCTTGTAAATACGGTATGAATCATCTTCTTTCTTAACCAATTCGTTAAGAATAACTTTATTTGGAACGGTAACATTTGATTTTACTTGACGCAATAAAACGTCATAGCAATCCAGTAAGTAAGCAATTTTCATAGTAGGCAATAAAAATTCCTGTGTTAAAATAACACGCTAGTTAAATGAAGAATTAAACTTGTTTTTGGAATTTTAGTCAATTCACAACACTATAGGGCAATAGTGTTGTTAAATTTGTCGCAATTTAAAAATTTATGTACAATTGTTTAACTTTTCGTACAAATAATCGATTAACTACCACTCTCTATTTTTAACTCCTTATTAATCAATGTGTTTGAAAATTTATCTTTTAAGATTTTCATATCCTCACTCACTTTTTTATCCAGTACTTTGGCATAATGTTGTGTTGTACGGAGGTTTTTATGCCCAAGCATTTTGCTAACGGATTCGATGGGAACACCGTTAGTTAGGGTTACCGTGGTAATGATTTCATGTCAAGTTTATTAAATGTCAATTATGAAAAAGTTTGATTAATTTAAATTTTTATAGTTCTTAATCGTAATGCATTAGCAATAACTGATACAGAACTAAAACTCATAGCCAAAGCCGCAATCATTGGAGAAAGTAATAAACCAAAAACTGGAAATAAAACACCAGCTGCAATTGGAACTCCTAAAACGTTATATATAAAAGCAAAAAATAAGTTTTGTTTGATGTTTTTCATTACGGCATGACTTAGGTTTTTTGCTTTTACAATTCCTTTTAAATCTCCTTTTACCAAAGTAATTTTTGCACTTTCAATAGCAACATCGGTTCCTGTTCCCATTGCGATTCCAATATCAGATTGTGCTAATGCTGGAGCATCGTTTATACCATCACCTGCCATTGCAGTTATTGGAGGATTTTTTATTTCGTTACCTTTGTTGTTGATTGTTTTGCCTAGTTTATTAATGAAGTTTGTTTCGACATAAATTTAGGTTTTAAATATTTAGAAAGAAGGAGTGTTAACACTCCTTCTTTTTATTAAAACTTCATTCGTTGTATTCTTACTGCATTTAATATTGCTAATAATGCTACACCAACATCGGCAAAAACCGCTTCCCACATCGTTGCTAAACCACCAGCACCTAGAATTAAAACTATCGCTTTTACTGTAAAAGCTAAAGTGATATTTTGCCAAACAATTTTCTTGGTTTGCTTGCCTATATTTATAGCCATTGGAATTTTACTTGGTTTATCATCTTGAATGACAACATCAGCTGTTTCTATGGTGGCATCGCTTCCTAAACCACCCATTGCTATTCCGACATTACTTAATGCGACTACTGGTGCATCGTTTACACCATCGCCAACAAAAGCAACTGTTTCTTTTTTTGCAATGATATCTTTTACTTTATTTACTTTATCTTCGGGTAATAAATCTCCAAAAGCATTAATGATTCCGAGTTTTTGAGCTACAAACTGGACAACTGTATTTTTATCGCCACTTAACATTGTGGTTTTTACTCCTAATGCTTTTAATTTATCAATTGTGATTTGTGCATCTTCTTTGATGCTATCTGCAATGGTTAAATATCCAACAAATTTTTTATCGTAAGCTACAGCAATTAATGTATAAACGATACTTGATGGATCAATATCATACGAAATAGAGAATTTGTCCATTAGTTTGAAATTACCCACTAATAATTCTTTACCATTTACATAGGCTTTTAATCCGTGTCCTGATATTTCTTCTACATTTTCCAAAACAATTGTAGCATCAATATTTCCAACAAATTGATGTATAGCAGTTGCTACTGGATGTGTACTTTGGCTTTCTAAAGCATTAACCATTTTTAAAATATCCTCCTTATTGAAATCGGAATTAAAAACAACTTCTTGCACTTTAAAAACTCCTTCGGTCATTGTTCCTGTTTTATCCATTACAACATTTTGAACGGAAGCCATTACATCAAGGAAATTACTTCCTTTAAATAAAATTCCGTTTTTAGAAGCTGCGCCAATTCCTCCAAAATATCCTAAAGGAATACTAATAACTAATGCACAAGGACAGGAAATAACTAAGAAAATTAAAGCTCGATATAACCAATCATTAAACTGATAATTTTCTACAAAAAACATTGGTAACACACATATTGCAACAGCTAAAGCAACAACAATTGGGGTGTAAATTTTTGCAAATTTTCTAATAAATAATTCGGTTGGTGCTTTTTTAGCTGTTGCATCTTGCACCATTTCAAGAATTTTTGATAATTTACTATCCGTATAAGCAACGGTTACTTTTACTTGACAAACCGAATTTAAGTTTATCATTCCTGCTAAAACTGTTTCCCCTTTTGCTTTTGTGTCTGGTTTACTTTCGCCTGTTAATGCAGCGGTGTTGAAAGAAGCAGTATCAGAAAGTAATTCACCATCTAAACCTAATTTTTCACCTGCTTTAAGTTGGATAATATCTCCAATTTTTGCGGTTGAAGCTTTGATTGTTTTAGCTACATTATTTTCTAAAATAGTAACTTCATCAGGTCTTTGGTCTAATAAAGCCTTAATATTTAATTTGGCTCGTTGAACTGCCAGAGTTTGAAATACTTCTCCAACCGCATAAAATAACATTACGGCAACACCTTCAGGAAATTCAGCTATTGCAAATGCTCCAATTGTTGCAATTGACATTAACAGAAATTCTGAAAAGACATCACCTTTTCTAATACTTTCAAAAGCTTCTTTAACAACAGGAACTCCAACAGGAATATAAGCTACAAGATACCAAGCAATTCGTACCCAACCTGTAAACCAAGATTGTGTAAAATAATTATCAAAACCAATGGCAACTAATAATAAAACGAAACTTATTATTGCTGGTAAAAACATTTGAAAGGTTGATTTTCCCTCGCTTGAATGATCGTGGTCATGTCCATCATCATCTGAATGCTCTTCATGATTGTTTTGGTCATTATCGTGACCATCATTGTGAACCTCTCTTTGTTTTTTTACTATTTTTGAGTTATCCTCATCGCCACAACAACTTTCTTTTTGGACTTTCTTTTTTAAAGGTCTATCCGCTAATTTATTTATTTTTTCTTCCTGTGAGCAACACATCATTTTACCTTGTGCATCATAAGTGTGCTCGTGTTTTGGGTCTTTATTTATCATTTTATACTTTATTAAATTATATAAA
>CAYVDH010000130.1:0-10332 GCA_964450355.1 uncultured Flavobacteriaceae bacterium | reverse complement strand
AAAGGTTGATTTTGTCTTTTGGATAATCATAAAAAAAAATTTGGGTTAATTTTTAATTTGTCTTCTACCCATTTTTTGTTGTTGTCTAATATTTTTTTATAAAAATCACTCATATTATTCTTTTTTATTTTGTATAATTTTAAATTGCCCATTTATAGGAATTTTTCTTCTTATGTATAAGAAACTATCTTTTGAAGAATACAAATTTTTAAACTGTGCATGGCAATTATAAATAGAAACAAAAAAGCTTAATATAATTATAAATTTCATACTTTTAATGTTGTAAACTCCATTCAATTGGATTAATTAATGTTGTATTTGCCATAACCCTATCTTTTTTAGTACAGAAATCAAATATAATCTTTTTAAAAATATTATTCAAACAAAAGCA
Source organism: uncultured Flavobacteriaceae bacterium (assembly GCA_964450355.1). Lineage (GTDB taxonomy): Bacteria > Bacteroidota > Bacteroidia > NS11-12g > UBA955 > CAYVDH01. Next base: position 9,941 of record CAYVDH010000130.1, on the reverse strand, counting down.
ATAATTGTAACTGGTTTAAATTGCATAAATGGTATTTAACTTCATTATTAATACCATGGTATTAATTGATGTAAACCCTTATTGCAAGGTGTATCTCAATTTAAATCCAAATGTAGTTAAAGCCGTTGGGAAACTATTGGATATAGCTGGCTTGGATGCCCTGCGGTCGTAGAAAATATTCAAATTAAGATTGTTGCTAATCATGTAATTGATGTTTGGTCTAATTAGCACTACTCTCTGTCCTCCTGTAGGAGTATTGGTATTTTGATCTACTACCCTTTTTACAGTAAAATTATTTTGAACACTGATGTCTAAATCCATCTGCAAATCGTTGGCTAAATATACCCTTTTGCCGTTAAAATTCAATGGCAATTTCACTCCACTTGTTCTATACCCCAATCGGAAACTCCATTCTTTCATGGTGTTTTCTATCACATTGGCATTAGGTACTAACAAAGTAACATTGCGTGAACGATTTATTTTAAACCCTCCAGTTACACCACCTTTAGTAGTGAAGTCAACCCCCAACAATGGGCTGAATTGCTCTCTGATTGTCACATTATTGATGTTGTATTTACTCACCAAATCTTTGCCTTTTACTGCTGTGGTATCTGGATCGTAATACAAGTTACTGGTAAATCCTCCAATGGTATATACCCCTTGGTATCTGTGTTGTATCGTAATGTTCGAGAATTTTTTAGATATGGATTTTATTTTGGTCAATCCATTGTAATTGATGTTCCAGTTAGGCAATGGAATTTTCAAAATAGGACTCAATCCTACTTTGCTTTGGTTTTGACCAGTATATGCTGCTAAAAATGCAGGCAATAAGGTGTTTTGAGCAGTTGGTCCATACCCAGATGGGTATTTAGAAATGGAGTCAATAGATGATTTATTACTAACTCTCGCATCGCCACCTTGCTGTCTTTGTGCTACTACATACCTGAATTGCTCAAAATTCTCGTAATTCTGACTCACCCAATTGTTGTCTGAACTCACTTTTTCAAAGGCTGTTCTGATGAATATATGACTCATGCTGAAATTGCCTGTCTCTGTGGTTTGAAAATCCCTCCAATTATTGTAATTTTTGGCAGTGTCATATTTGAAAATCGATGACAAATTAGTAGATTTATTCAAATTAAAATTCAATTGAATCTTAAAGTCTTTGAATGACTCTACTGTGGCATTTCCTTGTATGGTTTGTGTGTAATTTTTTAAGAAATAATTTCCTAAGGATGGGTCGTTGCTCAATGAACCATTTTTAGCCATGATGTATCTTGTATCATCACTCTGACTTCCCAAAATAAATGGTAAACCGGGAGCATTGTGTGCAAAGTTTTGCCCAAAATAATCTATTTGATAAATGAACCCAGGTAACAATGTTCCTTCTCTTTGAGTGTAAGTAATGCTTGCATTTCTCAACATCATCAATGCCCTTAAAAAGTTGGTGCCAAATTTTTGTTTCTCTTTTTTCTTTTTTGGATCTGCTTCATCCGATTTTGCTCCTGCATCTCCAGCACCATCTGTTTTCTTTTTCTCTATTTTTGTGTTAGATTTTTTAGTAGAACCACCTTGGTTGATTTTTCTTAAGAAAGGAATTTTGTTGTATAAATTCACTAAATTAAGTTGTGTATTCACATTGATTTCTCTGCTGTTTTGTATGGTATTTCCCTGACCTGGCAAGGCAGGTGGAGCTTGTCTCCATTGGTAATTGGAACTGTATTTCACATCGGAGGTAATCCAGTTTAAAAACCCAATTTTACTGAATGGCAAAGTGTAATTGAAATTGGCTTGTTGGTTAAAATCCCTCATTTTACCTAAGGAGAAAAACTCATCTCTTACCGAATCTCTTTTCTCCTCGGTATTTAACTGACCAAATGGCTCTTCGATACGTGCAATTGCTGTAGCTGTGTAATCCAATTTCAAACTTTTAGTGATAGGATAATTCACTACATAAAAACGATTCATGGTAAAGTTTTTATCAAACAACCGAGGGGTAAATTGTTTGAATAAATCGTTGTTTCTATTTTGTGTTTCTGAATAATACCTGTCCGCATCAAATCTCACAGTAATGTTCTGAGGCATTTTGTAAAAATTGATGTCTTTGATTAAAGCCAATTTTCTATTTTTAATGAACTTAAATGGCTCCCAAGGTTTTACAATAGGGCTGTAATTATATCCAAGGCTTCCATGGTATGTTTTACTGAATTGGTCTTCAATCTGTATGTTTCTTTTCTTCACCATGATGTATGAATAGGTGAGATTAAAATTAGATAAACTCCAAGGCAATAGTTTTCCTGAGCCTGTTCTGTTTTTTCTTACGTTTGTAAAATTGATGCTGTAACGAGAATTGTAATCCTCTGCTGCTTTTTTAAGGGCATCTCTTTCGTTTCCACTAAGAGAATTGAGTGCTTTATCCAACTCAACATCCGGGTTCAATGGATTGAATTTAGGACGACTTATTGTACCACTATAACCAATAAACATTGGAATATTGACTCCTGCTTTTTGAGGGAAAAATTTGCCTAATTCAAAACTTGAAGACAAATCAAATTGATAATTATCGCTCAAGTTTCTTTCGTTTAATCTTTTGTCAACACCACCAAAACCAATGGTAGAGATGTTTCCAGAAGCGCTTAATGTGGCAAAATCTGCCATTTGTGCAACCACTCTTCCCGTGGTAGCCCATCCACTTTTGTTGGTAATATCAGATACCCTAAGTTCATTGAACCACACTTCACCACATTTGGCAACATCGGCATTGTTTCTAATTCCCAACATGACTACTCTGATATTGCTTAAATCTGGCAATCCTAAAATTGAAATTTTATGTCCATTGTTTTTAAAATACCAAAATGGTCTATTAAGTGGCACATTGCTTTTTGACCTCAATTCTTTGGAATCAAATAAATCAGATAAATCAAAATCAAATTCGTTTTCTTTTTTCCAAATACCATCTGCATTGTATGTTCCGTTAGGAGTAATATTTAAAGGTATTTCGTATTCGTAATAATTGTTTACTAAGTCGGTTCCAATTCTGATGAATGCAGACAATTCTCCATCTTTCACATCTGTACCTTCGGCATGCACAAACATTTGCATTTTTTTATAGTTTCTGATGTCAAAATTGGTGGTTTTATATGCTGCTCTAGAATCGCCTGGTTTTAGGTTACAAATGGCCAAAGACAAAGATTGTTCGTTTTGTTGAACCACATTTTGTGAGGTAGGGTCTTGAACTCTGCTAATACCAGGTGGAACTACGTAACGTATTGGTGAACGTTTTCCATTTTCTTCAATATTCACTGTAGAAATTGTGAATTTGGTGTTATCTGTAGGGTCTAATGGCACTATAGCTCCCGGTGAATTTAAGGTTTGCAAATACCTTCTCCAATCTGCACGCACCAATTGTAATTGACCAAAACGAAGCACTACACTGCTGTCAAATCCTTTTAAAAACATGCGCATAAAACGAATGGATTTAAAATCAGAAATGTTACCAACAGTGCTTGTAAATTGTTTGATAGGTATTTTCAATTGATACCATTTTATTCTTTCAGTTTTTCCGTTTTTTAATAATTTATCTATTTCGTTGATGTCTGTACAATATCCGTTTCCAATTTGCAAATCCTGTGGACTTAAATCGATTTTGTACTGAAAATAATCTTCAGTTTGATTCATGGTAAAATCGTTGTTGATGTCCTCGTTATCAGGTGTATTAACAGCAGACTCAGGTGTACCATCAGATAATTTATTCAAGGTAGCATTTCCTTGATGAGAATTGAAAGCTTTATATCTATCAATGATATTGGCTAATGCCGCATCGTAATCAGGATTTCTGTTGTGCTTGTAATTGTCGTTTGAAGGATCACTTAATGCTTTTAAATAAATGTCGCTGCTTGCCCCAAAATTGTTTTTTAATTGATTTAAAAAACTGTCTCTGAAATACCTTTCTTGGTCATCATTTAATCCGTCCAAACCTAAATCTTGGAAAGGACGTGCATCTGGCTCATTATCAAAAGCATTGTTCAATTGAGGAAGCCTAGATACATAGCCAAAAGTAGAAGAGTCTAAATTAGTTAAATCTCCAGTTGGACTGCTGCCATTTTCAAACGATTTTCTTCTATCTGGCAAAATGTCTTCACTTATGTTTCCTAAATTGATGTACAATTGGCCTTTGTTGTTTTTGTTGTATATAAAAGGATCCATAAGCCACACTTCGATGTAATCAATATTAGCTGCTTCAAAATCGTTGGTTTCAATTCTTCTCATGATACCTCCCCAAGTTTTCACAGCTTGCTTAAAAGTTCCATCAGGATTAAAATCAGTTGCATTAAAATTGTAATTATACATGCCCCTTTCATTTGGGAAAAAAGCCATGTCCAAAGTAGGTAAAATTGTTGGTGCTCCTTGTTGTAATTGTTTATTAGGAAACACTTCAGTTACCAATACTTCTCTCATGTAATGGTTGCTCTGCATGTTCACATCGTTTTTGATGTGATCAGGTGTGTATTTGTCATTTCTATAAAAGGTAGGATCAATGTTGTACCAAGCCAATTTAGAACGGTAATTTCCCCAAGGTTTTTTGTCTAAATTAAATTCCTCCCATTCAGGAAACAATTGTTTTTGAAATTGAGGCAAACTAGACAGTTTCCAATTGGATATTAACCTCAAATCGAAGGTTGTTTCAGCACCCTCAAAATCATCAATATAACTTACTCCACGAGTTTTATTTTGCCCTCTGGCTTTACCGGGGAATAATTTGGCAAATTCACCTTGAGCAGTCACTTTACTCTCTGCTTTGGTTTCTATAAATGGCAATCTATCTACCAATTTAGTAAGCAACAATGAATTTGAATTATAGCTTCCATCTATGCCAATGATGGTATTTAATAAAGGTTCGTCACCAATGTTGGTTTTTGGAGTCAACGCCCTTTCATACATATGCAAAATGGTACCTCCAAGCATTGTTTTTCTATTGGCAGTGTAATCAAATCTGGCTCCTAGCAATGTTTTCTGCTGTACATTGAACATGCTGTTGCTCTCGGCAGACACTTTAATGGTTGCCCCAGATTGCAATATTCCTTGATTGATGATGGTGACTTTCCCAGCGTTATAATCCACCGTATAATCGACATTTTCAGTCAATTTTGTACCGTTGGCTGTCACTATCACTGAGCCTTGAGGTACGTTTAATGCATTCAAAGAAATCTCAGCACTGCTGTTGCCTTTATAACTTCCTTTTAAAAAGAATTTATTATGCGTGACATCTTGTTCTGCTAACCATTTTGTGCTGTCATACAAGGCGTCAAAAACATACTTATTGGCTGTCAGTGAATCGTTGTTAAATTTGGATCTTAAATAATTTCCAAAGGGTTCCAAAACTGGAAAAATAATGCGGCCTTGCTGCCCTTGAAAAGTTCTTCCTTCAAGCATATCGAAAGTTCCATCAGGTTTTCTCTCTTCTTGTCTATTTAAATTATCTAAATTCATTACCCTCAACAATGGAATACCATCGCTTAATTGAGGAAACCCTTTAACAGGCAAATAATTTAAATCTGCTCCTGAAGGGTCATCGTTGTATATGATGTTAAAATTAAAATCAGAAGTATTGATGTTGTATGAACCTAAGGAATAAATGTTTTTCATCATCAATTGCCATAATGGCAAACGAGTTCTGATGATGTTGCCTTTCAACATTTTTACGAACAACGCTTTACTTTCATCTCTGTTACTAGCTACTTCCGATGCAAATTCACCTACTTTATAGGTTCTTCCATTGTAGGTGTATTCAAATGCTACTGCCAATACCTCATCGTTGTTCAATGCCGTATTCAATGAAATGTAACCAAGTTGTTTATTGACAGTAAATTCATTTTCTGTGAGTTGTTTAGCATATGTCAACAATTCATAATCAGTACCTTGTTTTAAATTAGGGTTATTGGTTAATTGATTGATGGTGGTGTTTGCATTTCTGAATTTATCATCGCTTAATAAGTAATTATACAAGGCGTTTGTTTCATTGCTTGCCACATACTCTTGACCGGGTAAAACAAGTGAGTTATTGTAAGGTCTAGTCTCGCCTAAATCCATCAATGTCAATAAATCGCGGGTATTTTCATAACTACCACTTCTATTTGTCACCCACACTTCTACCCTATTGATAACAGCACTTAAATCCAGAGCAGGTAAATTTTTATTGGCTACTTCAAATCTGTCTTTAAAAAATTGAGCTAAAAAGAAATGTCTGTTTTGGTCGTAATTATGAGCTTGTATATTGAAATTTGTAATTTGAGCACCACCATTTACTGATGTTTCGGTTCTTTGTCCTTTGTTTTGAGTGGCTATGATGGTCATTCCTAATTTACCAAATTGCCATTGTGTTTTTATCCCAAATAATGATTGACCAGCTTGGATTAAACTTCCATTTAGTGGCAAGCTCACATTCCCTAATTCCACTTTTCTTAACATTTGATCTTCTTTTCCTACCCAATCCAATTTGGTTTGGTTATCAAAATCAAAGGTTGCATCAGTATCGTATTTAATCCCTAAATTAAGTGCATTTCCAATTTTTCCAGTAACATTCAATTGAATTTTTTGGTCAAAGTCAAATTGCCTTGTTTTTTGCTGTCTGGCTGTAAACTGAGGATTCCTTACAGTATTGAAAATCCCTCCAAATGTCAACTCTGCTGAACCACTTGGCTGAATATCAATTAAACCTCCCCTGAATACTTTGTCTAAAATTGGGGGAGTTTTTATTAAATCAATTTTTTTATTGGTATTGTATCCGCTTGCGCCTGCATTGCTTTTTGCTCTTTGGTCAAAGTACTCTTTTCTATCCTTTTTTTCACTTTCCTTCATGTACTCATCTTTACTCAACGACCTTAAAAGGGTTTTTCTACCGGCTTGTTCTTTGTATTCATCGTACATACCAGTTTTTGAATTGTATTCAAAATACGTTTTTACCGATGGGTCAAGTAAATCGATGTTGTTGTCGTAATCCGATTTATTTCTATCGTCATTTTGTTTGATGGGATATTTTAATTCGCCAGAGTCAGCTTTATTGGATTTTTTAGTGGAATCTCCTGGCATAACATTTTTAACTGCTTTGGGCTCATCCACTTTCTTAGTTGATACTTCATCGGATTTGAAAAAATCATCGATAGAAATCCCGTTTGAATTTTTAATTTGAAAATGAATAAACGAATAAGCTGGGAAAGCAGTAATTGCCAGTATCCAAACAAAAGACTTGGACCAAATATTGATATGTTGACGAGACATTTTAATCACAGAAATTTAAATAAATTGTAAAACAAGTTGAGTAATTTTTGTCTCTTATAGGCCTATTAGTTGTTGTTGTGATTTGCGAAAATAACAAACTTTTAGCAATTTTAATTGCATTTGTAACGAAAAAATGACAGAAATATTGTTTTTCTGTCATTTTTTGTTGTTATTTAAGAGGTTTTAATGTTAAAATAAGATTTGATACTTAGCACAATATGAGCCAAAAAGGCGAGCATAATAAGGCTTGAGAATATCAATTCATACGTTTTTAACTTGTTTTCAGTTTTTTCAAAATACAATTCAATTTTGTGATTTCCAGCAGGCACTTCAATTCCTCTTAAAGTGTAATTAACTTTGTACAAATTTGTTGGTTTGCCATCAACTTTTGCTTTCCAAGCTTGATCATAAATTTCTGAGAAAACTAAAAATCCGTTGTTTGAATTTTGAACATTGTATTTTAATGTGTCAGGATGGTAGCTTAATAACTCGGTTTTGTTTAAGGAATCAACTGTAAAGTCAGTGTTTTTTATTAGTTTATTGGCTTCAAATTCCGCATTGAAAGTTGCTTCAGATTTGTGATTAATCAGTTTCAAACCTTCCATTTCATATTTGGCATTTTTTTCAGATTTTAATTTTGAAATGAACCATGCATTGCCATTAGCACTTTGCCTTAATTGTGGCATTCTACCAAACGAGTCGCTGCCTATTAAATATTTACAATTTAGTATATCCAATGCTTTATCTTGGTATTTTTTATCTGCAATCAATTCAGATATGATGTCTTGATAACGGCTTAATTTGGCTGGATCATACCCTCCTATCATTTTGTGAAATGCTGCTCCACTGTTGTCATTGAACGGGTCTTTTGTTAAATCTAACACCCTATAATGCAAAGTTTTGTCTTGCAATATCATTTCATCTGCTTTGTCTTTTTCCACCTCTATTGCCTCGCCTTTTTCAAATTTAAAATCAGACCAACTTAAATACCTAGCATCTACTCCTACTAAATCAATGGTAGCAAGAATTCCAATGATACCAATAGCCATGTATGGAGTCACTTTTTTGGTAAACCAAGCCCATAATATGGCAAAAGCCAACCCTATGAAGATAAAAGACCTGAAGGCGTCAGCTCTCAATAAACTTGCTCTGTCTTCTTTTAAAATTTCAATGATTTGACCATTTCCACCTTTTCTTAGCTCTTCATCCACTTTTCCTCCCATTTCTATGATATTAGGACCTACTAAAGCCATTAATAAACAAAATCCACCAACGCCATAAAACACATACGTGATTTTTTTCCAAAGTTCATCATTGGATAATTTTGGCATTTTATCTTTTAACCCATTTCTATTTTCATACAATGTTTTTAGACCTAAAAACCCAATTAATGGCATTGTTACTTGAGCTATAGACATAGCCATCATGGGTGTTCTGAATTTGTTGTAATAAATTAAATGATCAAATAAAAAGTTATTAATGATACCAAAATGTTTACCCCAAGCCAGTATGAACGATATGATAGTTAAAGCAAACAATGCCCATTTAATCTCACTTTCTATGACTACCATGCCTAAGATAAACAGAAACACAATGATTGCTCCTATGTAAATGGGTCCGGAAGTAAAGCCCAATTCACCATGATACAATGGAAGGCCTTGTTCAAGCGCTTCGTCATTGCCTGTTTTTTCGTAAAATGCTGAATTAGTACCCAATTTTTGATTGCTACTTCCTCCATAAAAATTAGGTATTAACAATGTAAAGGTTTCACCAATTCCATAACTCCAACTGAAAGCATAATCTCTATTTAAACCGTTTTTACTGGTTTCTTTCTGTGAGGATTTATCTGTGGCTTTATCCATTTCATTGCCACCACGCATGGTTTTTTCTGCAAAATCTGAGGTTGATTTTATTTTACTTGCATTACTTAACACCCCAAATCCAACGGCAAACACAGATACTAAAGTGGCTATCAATGCATTTTTCATGTTTTTGCTTTTGAAATTTTCTATTAAATAATAAACGCCCATCACTAGCAATGTAATGATGCTGTAAAATGTAATTTGAAAATGGAAATAATATATCTGTAGGGCAAAATGAAAGCCCAACAACACCCCTCCCAATAAATATCTACCACTGAATATCCAATGTAGTGCTGCCATTAAAGCTGGCATCAATGCCATGGCTAAAACCTTGGTATAATGAGCTGCTTCAATACTGCTGATGCTGTATGTTGCAAATCCATAAGCTAATGAAGCTAAAGCTGCATGCAGAGGTTTAACTTTAAAAGCAATCATTAAAAAATAAAATCCTATAAACGATAACACAATGATTTTAAATGGATAAGCAGTATCGCCTAACAGGGTCAAATAACTGTATTCCGCCACTTTATTATCTGTCTTTTGGCCATAAATCAAGGTGGAAGGCATACCAGAAAATATGCTGTTAGTCCAGCCAGGAGCCTCACCATCTTTCATGTATTTTTTAATTTCTGTAGCTTTTATCAAACCCTGAGTAACGTCCTCTTCTTTGTGGGTTTTACCTTCAAAATTTGGCTTGAAATACAAAAATCCAATGATTAAGAATGCTACAATTGCAATGAAATGGGGTTTACAATCTTCTATTAATTTTTTAAAATTCATATTTATATTTGAAACTTTAAT
>CAYVDH010000129.1:0-10334 GCA_964450355.1 uncultured Flavobacteriaceae bacterium | reverse complement strand
ATTAAATAAACTACCGTTTTTAAAAAAAATCGACCGTTTTTAAAAAAGAATTAGTTTTTTATTTCAAAAAAATTGTACTTTGTACAAGTGAAAAACATAATTGTTATTTTTTTGACTCTTAATGCTTTATTTGCATTTGGGCAAAAAGAGGCCGATAATTGGTTTTTTGGAGATTACGCAGCCATTAATTTTAAAACAGGTAGTCCACAAGTACTTACAGGTAGTGTCATGACTACAGATGAAGGTTGTACAAGTATTTCAGATTCAGCGGGAAATTTATTATTTTATACAGATGGTAGTTATATTTGGAACAAGAACCATCAAATAATGATGAATGGTAGTGGATTAAAAGGTAATTTATCCTCAACGCAATCTGCTATCGTAGTCAAAAAACCGAATAGTTATAATTTATATTATGTTTTTACTTTAGATGCTTTTGTAGGTTCGAACGGATTTCAATACAGTATAATTGATATAAACAAACAAAGTGGATTAGGAGAAGTAGTAACTAAAAATGTGTTTTTAACTAATGGATTATCAGAAAAAATTTCGGTAGCTCGTTCTTGCGATAATAACAGTTATTGGATAGTAGTTCATGAATACAACTCTAATAAATTTTTAAGCTATCAATTGGATAAAAATGGATTAAATTCAACACCTGTTACAACAAGCATTGGTAGTAATCACAACCATGGTCATCCTACAAAATCTGATTGTTCAGGTTACATGAAAATATCACCAAATGGCAAAAAAATAGCATGCGCAATAGGCTATACTAATAAAGTTGAAATTTTTGATTTCGATAATTTAACTGGAAAAATTACTAATGGAATTACAATTGATAATATTAATCAACCTTATGGGTTAGAATTTTCACCAAATAGCAATTTATTGTATGTTACAGAAATAATTTTAAATACAGTTTTACAATATGACATTAGTATTTATAATACTAATGCAATTAAGTTAAGTAAATTAACTATTGGATCTCTTGTAGGGACTTATGGAGGTCCTCTTCAAATGGCAAATAATGGCAAAATGTATGCTGGATCAAGAGTGAGTTCTTCTATTTCTTGTATTAATAATCCAAATATAAAAGGCAATGGATGTTCATTTATTGCAAATGCTTTGAATTTAGGTTCAGGTAAGTGTCGTTTTGGATTCCCTAATATTCTACCTAATTATTTTTCAACTAAATCAACTAATAATAAACTAATTATAAAGGAGGGATGTCTCAACAAATCTACTAGTTTTAGTTTTACTGATTCTTCTATTGTCTCTAATGCTACTTGGTATTTTGGTGATAAAAAAAATTCCACTTCAACTAAGTATACTACAGTATTCACATATAAAGATACTGGAACATATAAAATTAAACTTATCTATAGTCATAGTACTTGTACAAAAGATTCATTATTTTATTCTATAAAAATTTCTGATATTCTTCCTCTTAAATTAGGAAATGATACTAGTTTTTGTGATTTAATGAACTTTAAATTAAAAAGCAATGTCAATGCTACCAAATACCAATGGAATAATTCCTTAACAGATACATTTAATAGCTATCAACCAAAAAAATTCGGAAAACACAGTTTAAAAATCACAACTAATTGTGGTGTCTTTTCAGATACAATTAACTTAGATTCTATTGGAACAATTCAAACATTCAGTTTGGGGAATGACACAATTTTGTGTAGTAATGTGCTAAACCAACTAATTGCACCATCCTATTTCAAAAATTTTATTTGGAGTACAGGCGATACTACTCCTATGACAAAAGTAAATAATTCTGGCCAATACTGGCTTAAAGGTTCAAATAAATGTGGAGAAGCTAGTGACACGATTATGATACAGTTAGTAAATCCACTAAAATTTAAATTAGGAAAAGACACAACGATCTGTTTCAACACAAATTTCCAAATAAAAGGACCACCCTTAATGAAAAATTACAATTGGAATACTGGAGAAACCACTCAAAACATAATTCCAATTCATGAAGGTCTTTATAAACTAATGACAAAAGACAACAACAATTGCCTTTCAAAAGACTCTATTTTTATTTTTGATAAATCAATTAAAGGCTCATTAAATTTAGGAAAAGACACCATCTATTGTGAAGATTTCTCAAAAAAGCTAGAAGTAAATCCTAACTTCAAACCTATCAAATGGAATACAGGGGACACTACAACAAGTATTTTAGTTACTCAGCCAAAGACCTATTCTGTCAGTGCATTTAATGGATGCTATTGGCTATCAGATTCCATTACAATTAAACAAGAAAAACCAAAGTCATTAAATTTGGGCAAGGACACAAGTGTTTGTTTTGCACGACCACACATACTTTATGCCCCACAAGGATTTATAAAATACAATTGGAACAATGGTTCTCAAAACTCTTCTATTGAAGTTAAAAATCCAGGGATTTATTGGTGTAAAGCATTAAGTAACAATCAATGTGAATCAATTGATTCTATTAAATTTGGAAGAGATGCCAGTGACATTACTTATTTAATTCCAAATGCCTTTAGTCCTAATGTTGATGCCGTCAACGAATATTTTCCATTTCAAAAACAGGAGCCTAACACTGTAATAAAAATATACAATCGTTGGGGAGAATTGATTTACGAAAATGAGGAAGGCATATCATGGAATGGACAATATAAAAATCAAGATTGCAGTCAGGATATTTACTTATACCTTTTTGAATATAAAAATTGTAACCGAACTAAAAGAACTTTAAGTGGAACATTTACTTTGTTGAGATAAGAATTTAATTCTAATTTATTTCTTCACAAAAAAAATAGTAAATTTGCCAATAAGCTATAAAAGCTTTGAAAAGATGCTTAAAAACAAAAAAGTATTAGTAACAGGAGCCGATGGATTTATAGGGAGTCATTTGGTGGAAGCTTTAATCGATGAAGGCTGCAAAATTAGAGCATTTGTATATTATAATTCATTTAATAATTGGGGTTGGCTAGATACATTGCCTAAGGAAAAACTAAGTCAAATAGAAATATTTAGTGGCGATATTAGAGATTCTAACGGTGTTCGCATGGCCATGAAAGACATTGATATAGTTTTTCATCTTGCTGCTTTAATTGCCATACCATTTAGCTACCACTCACCAGATGCTTATATTGATACTAATATCAAAGGGACATTGAATGTATTGCAAGCTGCAAGAGATTTTGGAACTGAAAGAACTTTAATAACTAGTACAAGCGAAGTATATGGAACTGCACAATTTGTACCCATTACTGAATTGCATCCTAGACAACCTCAATCCCCCTATTCTGCTAGTAAAATTGGAGCCGATTGCCTTGTAGAATCTTTTTACAGAAGCTTTAATTTACCAATTACCATTGTAAGACCATTTAATACTTACGGACCGCGTCAAAGTGCTAGAGCCGTTATCCCAACTATTATAACCCAATTACTAAACAATGTAGAAAGTTTAAAATTGGGAGACACCACCCCTACTAGAGATTTATTATTCGTAAAAGATACAGCAAAGGCTTTTATAGAAATTGCAAAATCAAATACTTTAAATGGTGAAGATGTTAATATTAGCACTCAATCTGAAATTACTATTCAAAATTTAGCAGAGCTTATTATGAAATTAACAGGCAAAAATGCTGAAATCATTAAAGATGATGTGCGATTAAGACCTGAAAAATCAGAAGTATTTAGATTATTTGGCGATTCAACTAAACTTAGAACTAACACCCATTGGATACCCGAATATTCAATCGAAAAAGGTCTAATTGAAACCATAGAATGGTTCAGCAACCCTGTAAATTTAAAACTTTACAAATCTGAAATTTACAACATTTAATGAATGTAAAATTTCAACATATCGTATCAATCATTCGCAATCGTTATGGTAACGAATACATACCATTGCATGCCCCTGTTTTTAGAGGCAATGAAAAGGTTTATGCCAACAACGCGATAGATAGTACATTTGTAAGTTCTGTTGGGGAATATGTTAACCTTGCCGAAAAAATGCTTGCAGATTATACAGGTGCTAAATATGCTGTAGCTACGGGTAATGGAACAGCTGCTCTTCATGCTGCCTTAATTTTAGCGAATGTTCAATCGAATGACTTGGTGATTATGCAACCTTTTACATTTGTTGCCACTGCCAATGCAATTGCTTATTGCCATGCAGAACCTGTATTTATTGACATTGACAAAGATACACTTGGGCTTTCGCCCGAAAAACTCTCTAATTTTTTAAACGATGAAACTATTTTAGATTCTAAAGGCAATTGCATTCACAAAGCAAGTGGTAAAACAATAAGAGCATGTGTTCCTATGCATTCATTTGGATTGATGTGTAGAATAGAAGAAATTGCCAAAATTTGCAAAAAACATCATATTTTTCTGATTGAAGATGCTGCTGAATCTATTGGAAGCTATTACAACAATATTCATTCAGGGTTAATTGGCCAATTAGGTACCCTTAGTTTCAATGGAAATAAAACCATAACTTGTGGAGGTGGAGGTGCCATAATTACTAACGATGAAAATCTTGCAAAACGAGCTAAACATATAACTACAACAGCTAAAGTGCCTCATCAATGGGAATTTTTTCACGATGAAATTGGATACAATTATAGATTACCTAACATCAATGCAGCCTTGCTTTGTGCACAAATAGAACAACTAGATGCTTTCTTAAAAAACAAGGAAGAAACAGCTCATAATTATCATCAAGCCTTTTTACAAATTGGAATTAATTTCCCTCAAGCCATAACCAATACAAAAAGTAATTATTGGCTAAATTGTGTTCTTTTAGATAATAGAGAAGATCGTGATGAATTTCTTAAATACAGCAATGAAAATGGTGTAATGACCCGACCAGCCTGGACATTGATGAATAAACTTCCAATGTTTAAAAACAGTATTTGTGAGAATATTGAAAATGCTATAGATTTAGAAAATAGATTGGTAAACATTCCTAGTGGTGTATTATGAAAGTTAAACTAATACTTATAGGTGGAGGCGGGCATTGTAAATCTGTAATTGAAGCAATTAGTTTTGATAAGAATATTGATATAATCGGTATTTTAGACCATCAAAACATTCACTCTAAAATCATGAATGTTCCAATCATTGGCAATGATGATATGCTTTATGAATTAGTAAACCAACAATACCAATATTTAATAACTTTAGGTAATATTGGTAAACCTGATTTAAGAATAAAATTATTTGAAAATTTTAAACAAAAAAACTTAAAACTAGCAACTGTTATTTCTCCAACAGCCATTGTTTCTGAGACAAGTAAGATTGAAGAAGGGTCAATCATCATGCAATGTGCAATTGTAAATGCTGAAGCTAAAATTGGCAAAAATTGCATCATAAATACGGGTGCATTAATTGAACACGAATCCATCATAGGAAATCATGTACACATCGCCACCAATGCTACAATTAATGGACAATGCAAGATAGGAAACAATTGTTTTATTGGCTCAGGTAGCATCATTGGAAACAATATTACAATTGCTGACAACACTATTATTGGTGCTGGATCAGTGGTAATTAAAAGTATAAGTGAACAAGGAACATACTATGGCAATCCAGCAAAAAAGAAAAATGTTTGATCAATTAAAACATACACTTATAATAGCAGAAGCCGGTGTTAATCACAATGGTGATATAACAATGGCTAAACAACTTATAGATGCTGCTGCCGATGCAGGTGCGGATTATGTAAAATTTCAGTCTTTTAAGGCAGAATCTTTAGTCAGTCCAAAAGCAGAATTAGCAGAATACCAAAAAACCAATACAAAAAACTCTGAATTAAGTCAATTTGAAATGCTTAAAAAATTAGAATTGACCGAAGAAAATCATCTTGAATTAAAAAAATACTCAGAATTAAAGGGCATTCACTTTCTAAGTACTGCGTTTGATGAATATTATGTTACTTTTTTGAATGATTTAGGCATAGATTTTTTCAAAATACCATCAGGCGAAATAACAAATTTACCTTACCTTGAACTTATTGCTGCCACCCAAAAACCAATCATAATGTCTACTGGAATGGCCGATATGCAAGAAATCAAAGAGGCAATTGAAGTATTTATCAAATTAGGATACAATCAAAAGGATATTGCTATTTTACATTGTAATACTCAATATCCTACTTTACCAGAAGACGTGAATTTAAATGCCATGTTAACCATACAAAAAGAATATGGAGTTTGCATTGGTTATAGCGACCATACTTTGGGCATAGAAGCCTCATTGGCTGCGGTATCATTGGGAGCCAAGGTGATTGAAAAACATTTTACTTTAAATAAAAATCTTAGTGGCCCTGACCATGCCGCTTCCCTTGAGCCCAATGAATTAAATCAGATGGTGAAATCCATTCGTTTAATAGAAAAAATGTTAGGCAGCAACAGTAAAGTTCCTACTGAAAGTGAAATTCCAAATAAATCTGTAGCTAGAAAAAGCATACATGCAGCAATTGATATAGCTATGGGTGCAACAATCACTAAGGAAAGTTTAAATTATTTGCGCCCAGGCACTGGCATTTCACCCATGCAATATAAAACTATTACTGGTAAAAAAGCTACTCGAAACATCCTCAAAGGTGAAATTTTAAAATGGGAGGATTTTGAATAAACGTATAGCCATATTAACCAGTTCTAGAGCAGATTTTGGGATTTATTTACCATTGTTATTTGCACTGCAGAAGGACTCCTTTTTTAGTTTTAAAATCATTGCTTTTGGTACTCATTTATCTTTAGAGCATGGATATACAATTTCTGAAATTGAAAAAGAAGGTTTCATTATTGACTATAAACTATATGCAGCTCAAAACTCAAATAATCAACAAGGTATTTCAGAAAACTATGCGGAATATGCTAAATTATTTTCTTCGTTTTGGGGCGTACATGCAAAAGAATTTGATTTAGTATTTGCTTTGGGTGATAGGTATGAAATGGCCGCAGCGGTCATGTCTTCCATCCCTTTTGGCATTAAGATAGCTCACATTCATGCAGGTGAAACTACCTTAGGTGCAATAGATAATGTCTATAGGCATTGCATAACATTAGCGTCTTCAATATGCTTTACCTCTACTGATATTTACACAGAAAAAGTAAATCAATTAACAGAAAATAGCATTCCAGTTTATAATGTAGGTGCTTTAAGTTTGGATGGAATAGAAAATATAGATTTACCTAGTCAGATTGAATTAGAAAATCAATTTAAGTTAGATTTTTCAAAACCACTTATATTGGTAGTAATGCATCCTGAAACAATTGAACCTCACAAAAACGGGTTCTATATCAATGAACTTCTTGATGCAATTGAATTATTGCCTGAATATAATTATGCCATCAATTTACCAAATTCAGATACAAATGCTTTCATAATAAGAGATGCCATCTTAAAATTTAAGGACAAGAATTTAACTAATAAATACATCTCTGTTATAGAACATTTTGGAAAACGCAATTATTTTGCTTGCATGAAATATGCCTCTCTTATAATTGGAAACTCTTCTAGCGGAATCATTGAGGCTGCTAGCTTTCAAAAATATGTATTAAATATAGGCCTAAGACAAAAAGGCAGAGCGATGGGAGAAAACATTATTAATTGTGAATTTGATAAATTTAGTATTATGGACAAAATTATTACTTCAATAAGTATAGGTAAATACAGTGGTTACAATATTTACAAAAACAATAAGGATGTAGCTTTAACTATTTTAAACTGTTTAAAGATCAATTAAAAAACAATTAAATTAAGAACATTTGTCAATTATAATGCAACTTATTACCTTTGTTACAAAAAAAAACTTTGTTACAAAACCACTTATTAAACGAAAATTGTAGCATTAAGGATGCTTTTCAAAGATTAGAAACTTTGAGTCCTACTTTGTTATTATTAATCATTAATGACAGCAATAAACTTGTAGGATTATTAACAGATGGAGATATAAGACGTTTTCTGACAAAAGAGGGCTCAATGGAAAGGCCTGTAAAATTGGCAATGAATCCTCATTTTCAAAGTTTAAATGAAGACAATTACAAAATTCAAGATTTAATCCAAATTAAAGATAACCAATTAGAATTTATTCCAATAGTTAATGAATTTGGAATCCCAATAGACTTATTAAATTTAAAAGAACAAAGAAGCTTACTTCCAATTCAATGTGTGATAATGGCAGGTGGCAAAGGAGAGCGTCTCATGCCATTAACCGAAAATACACCTAAACCATTGCTTAAAATTGGCAACAAACCCATTATTCAATACAATTTAGATTTAATTAAATTATATGGTATTCAGCAAATTTTTATTACCACTAATTATTTAAGTGAAAAAATTGATACTTATATTACTGAAACAAATCAAAGTCACATAAAAACAGTAAAAGAACCTGAAATTCTCGGTACTATTGGCTCCTTATCACTTATAAAAAAAGGCATTACCAAAGATGTACTATTAATGAATAGTGATTTATTAACCAATATAGATTTAGAAGCGTTTTACCTTCATTTTATCAATGAAAATGCAGATATAGCTGTTGCATGTATTCCCTACAATGTTGAAATACCTTATGGCGTAATGGAAACAGAGAACTTTCTAATTAAAAGTGTTAAAGAAAAACCAACTTACACCTATTACTCAAACGCGGGTATTTATCTTATTAAAAAAACATTAATAGAAAACATTCCAAATTCCGAAAAAATAGATGCAACTACTTTCATAGAACAATGCATTGCAAATGGTAAAAAAATAGTTTCTTTTCCTTTGCTTTCTTATTGGTTGGATATAGGAAAACACGAAGATTTTAACAAGGCGCAATCTGAGGTAAACATGATAAATTTCTAAAATGAACTTATTTTTAATTCCAGCAAGAGGAGGGTCAAAGGGATTACCTGAAAAGAACATTAAAATCATCAATAATAAACCGCTCATTATTCATGCATTAGATTTTGCTAACAATTGTAAACAAAATGATGATATTATTTTTCTTTCAACCAATGATTTAAAAATAAAAGAAATTGCGGAAAATTTTGGATATGAAGTTCCATTTTTAAGACCAGAAAGTTTGTCAACTGATGAATCTAGCACAATTGATGTCGTTAGACACGTTATTAATGAATTTAGTTTGAAAAATTGTTATTTTGAAAAAATAATTTTACTTCAACCAACTACTCCATTCAGAAATTTGACGCATTTCATTGAAATGATGAATTTATTTGATAATGATACTGACATGGTAGTGAGTGTATTAAAAAGCAAACAAAATCCTTATTTTAATTTATTTGAAGAAAACAATGATGGTTACTTAGAACTTTCAAAAAAAAGTAATTTTATCAGAAGGCAAGACTGCCCAAATGTTTTTCAATACAATGGCAGTATTTATATCATAAATGCCAAATCTCTAAATGAATATAAAGAATTTTCAAACTTTTCAAAAATAAAAAAATATGAAATGCCTGATGAATATTCTATTGATATTGACACAGAAATTGATTTTAAATTAGCTGAATATATTTTTGAATTACACCATGGAAAAATTTAATGAAAACTATACAACCTATTGGCAAGAAAGAGTGAGTAAAATTTCTGACGGAACTAAAATCGCAGACACAGAAATAGCTGATATTTTCTTGAAATTTCTTAATCTAACAAAAGATGATTTAATTCTAGATATGGGGTGTAGTTATGGTCGATTTTTCAACTTACTTAACACTTATAGCAATCACATTGTAGGAATTGATATTGAATCATCAGCCATTGAAAAAGCAAAATCTTTTCCTTACAAACAACTTGAAGTAAGTGCATTGGAAAAAACACCATTTAACGACAATACTTTTGATGCAGCATTTTGTTGGGCCACATTTGATTGCACTGAGCAAGAAGAAGTGCTAAGAGAAACCAATAGAATATTAAAACAAGATGGTTTATTTCTAGTTACAGGCAAAAATATTTTTTATAACGAAAATGATGAAAAAGCCTTTGTTGCTGAAAGAAATGCAAAATTAAAATCATTCCCTAATCATTTCACTGATTTAAAAAAACTATATGAATATATTTATGAATTTGGGTTTAAGATTGAAATAGGATTCGGATTTGAATATAGAGGAGATTTTGGACTGGCCAAAAGCTTTATATTAAATGACGAAAACATTAAAAATCCATTTTATGAATACCTCATTATTCTAAAAAAAACAGGCAATGTATCCCATAATAATATTTCAATTTGTGATTTATTTTCAGAAACAGCAAAAATTGAATCAGAAAAAAATGGTTATACTAACCCAATAGATTTTTTTAATTTTCACTACCAAAAATATGGGAATAAC
>CAYVDH010000128.1:0-10339 GCA_964450355.1 uncultured Flavobacteriaceae bacterium | reverse complement strand
TTAAATCTATAATTCTATGATAGTCATTGGCAAGATAATTGAAAGTAAATTCGTAAAAATTTTATTATGTTTTCAAAAAAAAATATCTTACTCAGTAACTTTTTGTTAGTGAGTTTTTATATAACACAATTAAATGCGCAAAATTTTTGTGTACCAGAGGGAACAGCGTATTACACATTCGAACAAGTATATAATGATAGAAGTTGGAAGAATGATGCATCTTCAGGAAATGAAACTGTTAGAAACACAACGAATAAACCAACGTTTTCTACAGATAAGGTACATGGAAATTATTCTGCTGATTTTGATGGTACTTCTCAATATTTAAGATATTCAACTACTTCAACGGCTTTTTTACAACAGGCTTCTACTAATTTTTCAGTTATGTTTTGGTTTAAGCCAGATAAAGTTTCAGGAATTCAAACATTATTAGATTGGGGAGGCACAAATGGAGTTTGCATACGATTAAATGATGATTTATTAGAAGTACGAGCAGGTAACTCTCCAACATATTTTAACATCACATCAACAACTATCTTTTCTACATCATCATGGTATCATATTTTAGTAACTAACGAAGGTTCCGCTTCAAATCCTAGATTTAAATTATATGTTAATGGCACTTTAGAAGTTACAGCTAATGGACCTAGTAGCATTTCTGCAACATCTAATCAGGGGGGATTTGGTGCTACTTTAGATATAAATGTATTTGGCAGCGATTTTAGTGGTGGACAAGGTGAATTTTTTGATGGTAAATTAGATGAAGTATGGTTTGCCTATGGAGCAGATATTAGTGGCAATGTTTTAAATTCAACAAGTTTAAGTGATTATCTTACTTGTGTGAGTTCATATAACTCTCAAACTTATTCATGTTCAGGTAATGGAATAATAGTGCAAGGTAATCCATATACTGATTTAAAATATTTTTCCTTTGTAACAAAAACATTTGTTCCAATTAAAACAAATTATACTGCTACATTTAATGGCGCAGGTTATAATATTAAAGATAATTTTTTATATGCAACACGATATCCAAATGGTGTAATGGAAGATGAAGCAAATAAAACAGGAGATTTTCTTAAAATAAATAAAAATGGTACTTTGATGGATTTAGGTATATTACTAAATACTTCAAATGCCACTTATCCTGCTGGATGCTTTGATACATCTGGTAATTATTATTTTTCAGATTATGATTCTTTGTTTATGGTAAACACAAAAGTTTTGCCATATAGTACTATTAAAATTGGAAATGTAACCAGTACTTACGAAGTTCCAGATATTACATTTGACCCTAATTCAAATACTTTAAGAGGCGTTGAAGCAAATTCTTTGAGAGTAGTAACCTATACTATCCCTCCTCTTCCTTTTACTCAATCAATTAAAACTCCTAGCAATGGAACATTTCCATCTGCTGCAGGAGGAGCATGGTCTGATGTTTATGGTAATTTTTATTTTTTGCGAAATGCAGGTGGAATTTATTTGTATGATACAATTTCAAATATAAGAACCAAAATTGCCAATACATCTACTGTAACCACTGCCGATGGATGCAGTTGTCCAACACCTACTGTTGATCCAATGATAGAAAAAACACAATTATTAATTGGCAATTCTTATGATGGCCATATTAATATTGAAGGTCCAGATACTTTTACTTACATCAACTTAAAGATTACAAATCTTAGTGATGTTTACATTCCTGATTTAAAAATAACAGATTTTATCAAAGCGCCTTTTACAATTGATTCAATTTGGGTATATAATTTTAATGAAACTGCTTTGTTCTGTGATTATAAAACATCAAATGATTTAACTTATGGACCCAATTATTTGTTAGGCAGTTGTACTAATCCATATACAGAAAATGAAGTAATAATTACGTCTATAAATATACCTAATAATATTTCTCCATTAAATGTTCCACCTTATTATACTTTTAATAATAATTATAAACATAAATTTTCTGCAAATTTTCATATTGGTATGTCACCTGGCGATTCTGCAACACTAAATTTTAGAATTAAACTCAAAATAAATGGCGATGTGAATTTAATGAGTTTTCATGAAAACACAGCCATCATAGATAGAATATTTGGAATAGATATCGATAATGGCGATCCAACCACAACTTCTGACAATTCAACACTAGTTTTTACAGGTGATAACCCAATCAATAACGAATCTCGAATATTAATGGCATTGCCGATAGAATTAATAGATTTTCAATAGCGTCCTAAATAAATAAAAAAAGAAAGGGAAGTTTTTATCCTCAGAGTTACCTTTGAGGTTCTCACAAAAAACAAACACCTTTCTTATGACAAATTTCACACTTTTTAGTCAGATTACATCAAAACTTGATAAAAATAGTTTTAAAAATCTTGTTCAACAATATGAATCAGATAAATCCAACAAAGGATTTAATAGTTGGACGCATCTAGTTTCAATGCTTTTCTGCCATTTAGCAAAAAGTACATCAGTACGAGATATATCCAATGGATTACGTTCAGCAACAGGAAATTTAAATCATTTAGGTATTCAGAAAGCACCCTCTAAGTCAACTATAAGTTACCAAAACAAGCACAGAACCCACCAATTGTTTCAAGATTATTATTTCACATTGCTTCAACAATTAGGACAGCATAACAGCTTAAAACAATCCAAGCTAAAAATTAAGACACCAATTTATTTACTTGATTCCACAACCATACCTTTATGTTTATCATTATTTGATTGGGCAAAATTCAGAACAACCAAAGGGGCTATTAAACTTCATACTTTGCTTGATTATCATAGTACTTTGCCGCACTATGTCAATATTACAGAAGGTAAAATTGCTGATAATAAAGGTGCGGAATCCATTCCATTAACACCTGGAAGTGTTGTAGTTGCTGATAGATATTACAACGACTTTCCCTTGCTGAATATTTGGGACAGCAACAAAGTGAATTTTATTATTAGACACAAATCAAATCTTCAATTCAAGATAATCAAAGAAAGAGAATTACCTATAAACCATGCACAGCATGTTTTAATTGACCAAGAAATTGAACTATTAAGCCTCCAATCTCAAACAAAATATCCTAAATCTCTTAGAAGGGTGGTTATTTGGGATGAAAAAAACGAGCAAACTATAGAGATAATTACCAATAACTTGATTTGGGCAGCACAAACCATTGGAGAACTATACAAAGCTCGTTGGCAAGTAGAACTATTTTTTAGAGATATTAAGCAGTTATTGCATATAAAAACTTTTATAGGCACTTCTGAAAATGCGGTCAGAATTCAAATCTGGACTGCTCTTATAACAATTTTGATTCTTAAACATCTTAAAAGTATTGCGAAGTATAAATGGCAATTGTCCAATCTTGTTGCTTTTATAAGATTAAACTGTTTTGTAAAAATTGAATTGATGATTTGGCTCAATAATCCATTTGAGCATCCCCCTCCAAAAAAGAAAAATCTTAATCAAGGGGTTCTTTTTTGATTTTATCTACTTTTTTAATCGAATATACTGTGTTTACTCATCTTTTTTTTATTCTAAAATTTATTTAGGACAGTATTGAATCAAAATTATTTTATTACTTGTATTTGTATTCTATAATTTAGCACTTGTATAAGATTGGTAAAAATAATTCTATGTAATTTTGCAACCTATTTGTAGTTGATTATAGTACAATAATAATAGATGGCACAACACTTATCTCTATAATCTAAACAGTTATTAATTCAAAAACCTATTATATAAAGTAATAGTTTTTTTGTTTTAGAATACTTAGGAATTTCGCAGTATCAAAGTATGGTTCTTTGATGGAAAATCCGAAAATCCATAAGAGTAGGGCAAAAAAAAATGAAAATAAAAAAAATAGTTTATTATGTAATGCTTGTTCCAATTTTTATTGGAAGTATTATGTGCAAAAAGGGATCTTCTAAATCAGAAATTAAAAATTCAATAATAGGTCCGCAAGAATCTTCCATTTCAATTGTTACATTCCCTGATTTATTACAAGCTGAGTTACAATTAAGGCGACTGGCTCATGGATTTGCTTCATTAGTTGAAAATAGTGATGTAAATAAATATGGTGATGAAAGTTATATGTATGACCTAAATTATTTCATTCCAAATGGGTCACATGAAATTTACTTAACAACGTTTCATGACAAATTATTATCAACTCCTTGGGGAGCACCTACAAAATTTAAAACTTTAGGAAGTAGTGGAGCAAATACAGATGACAACTACCAAGCCATAAATTTTTGTATCAATAAATATGCTCCACCAACTGTATTTTCTCCTTCTTGGAATCCCGATTTTTACTCAAGTTGTATAATAGGAACAACAAGATTTAATACAGTAGTTAGAATACCACAATTTCAAACAACACAGTATTTTTATAATAAAAAAATAAATAATTACCCTATTTTATTTATTGGAAATAGCTTAACAAAATCTAGTCCTTATGTAGGCTATTATTGGGATATTGCAAATAAGAAAATTAAAGAAATAAAAATAGCGAGTGATGATGAATTAGACGATATTATAGACAATAAATCATTTTATGTTGTAGTTTTAGATATTGATCCAATTGACACTAAATTAGGTGGCAAAGGGGAAAAGCTATTTTCTAATTGTGGCGAAAAATTAGTATGTGGCGATGGATTTTGCGATAAGCGTTGCAATGGAGGTGAGCCAGATAATTGCATAGATTGCAACAACAAGCAAACAAATGCAGTATTAAAACTTGTAGAGATTAAAATAAATGAAGACAAAAGAGTTATAAAAGGTTTAGGTGGTACTGATGCATCAGATTGTTATTTTGTTGACAATTTAGGCGGAAAATACAAATTAAAGCTTAATGCTTTAGTTGTTCATTCTAACAACCAATGGGAAGCTTTAAAAGATCTTAAAATAAGACCTAAATGGGAACAATCTGAAGTAAAAAGAACAAGAGAAAATGCTAGTGGTTGGTTAAGAAAAACAAAATCAAGAGGACAAGAAACTTGGAAAAAAGTATGGGCCTTAGGTGATGATGATGCAGAAGCAAATGGATCAGGAATAGTGCTCTCAGAACATTTTAATATATTGAAATCTTATGTTTACATATCAATAAGTGAAGAAGATGATTTTATGGGAAAAAAAAGAAGTATTTCAGGACCAATTTCGCCATATTATAATTATATTATTCCAATTGATTTTAGTTGGAAATCACAGTTTATGCCTACACTAACTGGCCCAAACAAAATAAGTTGGTACAAAGATGATCTAAAAAACAAATTGCCACTAGATTTAATAGATGCTTCAAGTCAAGTGATTCCTAGCTATTGGTTTGATTCAGCAACAAATACTTATAAACAAGCTATAGAAGTTCAAGGTACAAACATTACTTATAAACTTATTGTAGAATAATAATTATCATATTTTTAAATCAAGAAAAACCCCATTAAACTATATAGTGGGGTTTTTTGTTATAAAAAATTACTGTTATAATTTCAATAGATTTATTGAGATTTAAAATTTATTGAAATCAAGATTAATCAATTTAAGAATTTTCAGATTTATATATTTTCGAATTTTAATACCAATGGTAATAATTTTATTTTACCTCCTAACGTTTTAACAAATAACAATTAACAAATAACCAATAACAATTAACCATTAACTAAAAACCATTAACAATTAACTAATAACAATTATCCTAAATCAATAACTGAATATCAACATGAAAAATGAATAAAAAATCAATACATTTGTTTGATTTTAGATAAACAATTTGAAATCAAGTTTACACTTTTATAAACTCCTTATAACACTTACATTTTATACAATCGCCTTTATATCAGATGCTCAAACTAGATTACTATTATTACAACACCCAAAATGGGTTGCCTAGCAACATTGTTTATGACATTTTAGAAGATAAAACTGGGTTTGTTTGGATTGCAACTGACCAAGGGGTAAAGTAGATTCAATGGTGAAAAATTTGTCAATTTTTCGAGCAAAGATGGTCTAACAGACAATGATGTTTTCAAACTATTTGAAGACAATGAAGGTAGAATTTGGTTTTTTCCATTTAAAACTGAGCCATGTTTTTATTTTGATGGAAAAATATATAATTCAAAAAATAACAAACAATTAAAAAATTATGTATTCCCCCAAAATTGGGTCATTTCATACAGCTACGACCCCAACTCTAAACACTTGATGTTCATGCAAGGGAAAGACTCAATTGATGGTAAAATGGTGGATTTAATCAACCCAAACAACTATTTTTATTACTGCTTATAATGATTATGCAATCAAGTCCATTAAATTTTCGGCAATAGATTATTTATTGAAACCAATCAACATAGAGCAACTGGTAAATGCTGTGAGTAAGGTAATAAAAAGGATGAATGAAAAAAGCACTTTAAATCATTTTAAATATTTTACAGAAAACCTTAAACAAAAAGACCAGATAAATAAAATTGCATTACCAACGCTAGAGGGTTATATTTTTGTAGAGACGAATCACATAGTAAGGTGTTTGGCATCGGGAAGTTACACTGAGTTTTTCTTTACAAACAGGAAACCAATATTGGTATCAAAGGGATTAAAAGAATATGAAGAGTTATTAGAAGGCAGCCATTTTATCAGGGTTCATCATTCACATTTAATCAACTTGCAACATGTATCAGAATACCACAAGGGCAAGTCATCATATATTACCATGTCCGATAGTTCATCAGTAGAAGTAAGTGTGCGCAAGCGCGATGAATTCCTTGAAAGACTTCAGGATTTGAAGGCTTAATACAGTTATTGGAAAATTAGATACGGTTATCAATTGACATCTATTGAATAACAATTGTTATTCGATTAAAAAAAATATTGCTCTGAATTTTGTAGTGAAATTTAAATAAATAATATCATGAATACAAAATCAATTCACAGAGTATATATTACTCTACTTTTATTCATTAGCTTAATAATGAATAACCCTTTAAAAAGCCAAATTACAATAGCAAACACAAATGGAAATTGGCTTGCTTATCAACCTAACAATACTCCTAATGCAGGGTGGCAAACGAGTTACTCAAATACTAATTGGGCTAATTCAGGAAGTGGCACTCAAAATAATTGGCAAGAATGTTTACATAATCAAACTTTTGGATTAGCTAAACCTGCTTGTAATGGGAACAATGGAACAACAATAAATTATATATGGGGACCAGCTGGAAGAGCGACTTCTTATTTAAAATATTATTACAATGCATCATCAAACCTATGTGATAGGCATTTTATAACTTTTGCGGCTGACAACCAAGTTATACTTTGGGTAAATGGTACACAAATTGCTAATTTAAACAATTGGCAACAATCACAACAAATAGAAATTACTAATTTATTAAGATGTGATTCACCTAATATTATTTCAGCTCAAGTAATTGATGTTAATGGTCCATATTTTTTTATAGCAAACATAACTAGACAAACAAGAAACCTATCATCATTTGATGTTACAAGTTCTGAAATTGATTGCAAAGACCCATCTAAAAGATTTAATTTAAGTGCAACTAATTATGAAGGTGCTACATACAAATGGTCAGGTCCTAATAATTTTAGTTCAACAAGTTCAGATGTAACATTAGATGCAAGTTTGGTATCTAATCCTAAATTACTTCAAGGTTGGTATAAATGTACAGTTACATTGAGCCCTTGTTGTATTTTTATTGATTCAGTAGAAGTAAGAGTCCCTTTGAATTGTTGTGAAGTGGAATTAGGTGTAAAAAAATTAAGTTGTTACGATTATCAATTTACTATAAAAGATAATTTTGTTAATATTTCATGTTTTTATTGGATTATAGATGGTCAAATAATAGAAGACCCTAGTAAAGTTAAAACCATCACCTTTGGAGAAGGCAATCATGAAATATGTGTTCATTATTTAGGAAGATCTAAACAATATCCTGATGAAATATGTTGCAACAAAGTATGTACTACTATAAATATTCCTGTTGTAATAAGAGAGACACAAACAAGAAGTTATTGCGATTTTGATACATACACTGGATTAGAACCATCAAAAGAATTTGATAATTCATTATACGACTATTATATTTTAAGACAATTACCATCAAATACTGGATATGATTCAAGAGTTAATGGTCAAACTTGGCATGCTATAAATCAAGGTACATGGGTAGTTGATTATTATGATAACAACGGTTGTCTCAGAAAACAATTAACAGTAAATGTAATTGTTACAACTTCTACAACAACTTATTGTAATGCAGTTTATCAAAACCCTTGCAATGATATGATAGATCCACAAACAATAATGCCAAATTTTGAGTTTGCTGGATGTTTTGAATGTACTGAAGTTGCTGCTAAAGACCCAAATGCTCCGTTCAACCACATTATGTCTAAAGTAAATTCTAATGGACAATACATTAGTGATGTTTTTGAAAAAAGATTTTACGATTATGAAAATTGTAAAATATGTGTATTTACCTATGAAATTAAACTATCTGTATGCCAAATCGATGTAGATTTTGATATTTTACCGGTACCAGGACAATTTAAATTTAAATTTGTAAATAGATCTACAGGCAATGGTCAATTAATTGGCAATACTTGGAAAGTTGATGGATTTTTCAATCAAACATACTTACCTGGTGCTCCAGAAACCCAAGAACTTGAATATACATTTAATGGTCCTGGCATATATACCATTTGTTTAACGTTATGCAATTTCATTTGTGAACAAGAATGTTGCGCTAACAAATGTTATACAATTAGAATTGATGAAGAAGGAAGAATGTTCATTATCGATGAAAATCCTCCGTTACCTCCTCCAGTTCAAGAAAATGCTGATAGTAAAAGTGAAGAGTCAACAATTATGAGTGAACAAAATAAAATCATTATATATCCTAATCCTACTTCTTCAAAATTCAAAATTCAAAATTCATCAAATACTAACTTGATTTACCAACTTGTAGAAATCATGGATTATTCAGGCAAAGTCATAAATACATTTAATGACATGAACTCTGATTATGAATACAACCTTTCTGAATACAGCAAAGGCATTTATTTAATTAGAGTTAAAGTTGGCAACGAGTACCAACAAATGAAATTGATATTGCAATAGTTGTTAGTTTGTTTTAGTATAATCAAAAAAGGCTGCTCATTCATTTGAGTGGCCTTTTTTTTACACTTATTCATAAAATGATTACACTTATCAATTCAAAACCAAGCATAGATAGTTTATCTTTTTTAAACTTAATGATTTATATCGATATTTGTATAAAGTTTATCTTCTATGAAAATTAAATTAATAACTCAGACTTTTATCTTATTCTTCATTTTCCTTTTCAACAATTCACTGTTAGGTCAAATTACTTTAGCTAACACTAATGGAAATTGGATTTCATTCAAACCTAATACTCCCCCTCCTTCTGGCTGGCAAACAAGTTATAGCCAAGTGAATTGGGAAAACACAACAACAGGAACTCAGAATAATTGGCAAGAGTGTTTGCACAATCCTTCTTATGGATTGCCTAAACCAACATGTAACGGCAACCAAGGATTAACTCAAAATTATATTTGGGGCACAGACAGCAGAAGTACATCTTATTTCAAATATTTTCATTCAATACCAAATGATTCCACTTACAAACATTTTATCAAAGTTGCAGCTGATAATGAATTAATATTATGGGTAAATGGAACTCAAGTTTTACACCTGTTTAACTGGCAAATTGATTCATTAATGGATATTACTCAACACCTAAATAGTGATACTACTAATATTATCACCGCCCAAGTTACAAACGTATCGGGTCCTTATTTTTTTATAGCACAATTATCTAAAGAAAAAAACAATTTATCTATTAGCTTTAACGAATCCTTAAATTTAGAAAAACCAACAGTTAATTTAACACCAAATCCTACTTCCTCTTCTTTCAAAGTTCTACATTTAAAAAATGAAGAATTGACCTTTGAGCAAGTTGAAATCATGGATTACACTGGTAAAGTGATTCAAACTTACAACAATATCAATTCAAATCACGAATACAACCTTTCTGAATACAGCAAAGGGATTTATTTAATAAGAGTTAAAGTTGGCAATGAGTACCAACAAATGAAATTGATATTGAAATAGTTGTTAGTTTGTTTTAATATAATTAAAAAAAGGCTGCTCATTCATTTGAGTGGCCTTTTTTATTCATTACATAATCATGAAATTCAACGAGACTTTACTTAGGCGTAAGCAAGCAGCCCGAGTCCGGTGGCTGCCCGGCTAAGGGCAGGTGCGAAGCACGGTAGCGAAGCGAACCCAAAAGGACGAGGAAATGCTGC
>CAYVDH010000127.1:0-10480 GCA_964450355.1 uncultured Flavobacteriaceae bacterium | reverse complement strand
ATCAATTGGATACTGTCATTGTTACTCCTTTCATTGACCCTGATTATGAAATGGGTACTGTGTCTTCTGCTACTGGTGGAACTCCAATAAGTGATGTTACGGACAATGACACTGTGAATGGTCAACCTGCTGTATTAGGCATTGGTGGAAATGCTACCATTGCTCAAGTGGGCACTTGGCCTTCTGGTATTTCTTTGAATACTACAACTGGCGCTATCAATGTTACTGCTGGAACTCCTCCAGGCAGATATGCTGTAGTGTATAAATTATGCGATACTTTAAAACCAACACCTAATTGTGTTGACCAATTGGATACTGTCATTGTTACTCCTTTCATTGATCCTGATTATGAAATGGGAACTGTGTCTTCTGCTACTGGTGGAACTCCAATTAGCGATGTTACGGATAATGACACTGTGAATGGTCAACCTGCTGTGTTAGGCACTGGTGGAAATGCTACCATTGCTCAAGTGGGAACTTGGCCTTCTGGCATTTCTTTGAATACTACAACTGGTGCTATTAATGTTACTGCTGGAACTCCTCCAGGCAAATATGCTGTAGTGTATAAATTATGCGATACTTTAAAACCTACACCTAATTGTGTTGATCAATTGGATACTGTCATTGTTACTCCTTTCATTGACCCTGATTATGAAATGGGAACTGTATCTTCTGCTACTGGTGGAACTCCAATTAGCGATGTTACGGATAATGATACTGTGAATGGTCAACCTGCTGTGTTAGGCACTGGTGGAAATGCTACCATTGCTCAAGTGGGAACTTGGCCTTCTGGCATTTCTTTGAATACTACAACTGGTGCTATTAATGTTACTGCTGGAACTCCTCCAGGCAAATATGCTGTAGTGTATAAATTATGCGATACTTTAAAACCAACACCTAATTGTGTTGACCAATTGGATACTGTCATTGTTACTCCTTTCATTGATCCTGATTATGAAATGGGAACTGTATCTTCTGCTACTGGTGGAACTCCAATAAGTGATGTTACGGACAATGACACTGTGAATGGTCAACCTGCTGTGTTAGGCATTGGTGGAAATGCTACCATTGCTCAAGTGGGTACTTGGCCTTCTGGAATTTCTTTGAATACTACAACTGGCGCTATCAATGTTACGGCTGGAACTCCTCCAGGCAAATATGCTGTAGTGTATAAATTATGCGATACTTTAAAACCAACACCTAATTGTGTTGACCAATTGGATACTGTCATTGTTACGCCTTTCATTGACCCTGATTATGAAATGGGAACTGTAACTTCAGGAAAAGGAGGAACACCTATAAGTGATGTTACGGATAATGACACTGTTAACGGTCAACCTGCTGTATTAGGCATTGGTGGAAATGCTACCATTGCTCAAGAAGGCACTTGGCCAACAGGCATTACTTTAAATACAACTACAGGCGCAGTTATAGTAGCAGCAGGAACGCCTTCTGGCAGATATGCAGTAGTGTATAAATTATGCGATACTTTAAAACCAATACCAAATTGTGTTGATCAATTGGATACTGTGATTGTTACGCCTATAACTCCAGACACTGTAACTATTACATCTGCTTGTCCAACTTGTCCAGTTTCTGCATGTACAACAGGCAATGACATAGATACTACAGGAGGAGCCACTTACACTTCTTGTGGTGCACCAAGCGGATATAGTATTTCAGGTCCAAATGCAAGTGGTTGCTTTACATATACACCTAATGGCACTGTTACTTCTGATGATACAACCTGTCAAATTGTTTGTAAAGCTGGAGTGTGCGATACGACTTATATTATCATTAAAAAACCAATAACTCCTGACACTATAACTGTTACCCCAGCCTGTCCTACTTGTCCTGTTACTGTTTGTACTACAGGCAACGATGTGGATACAACAGGTGGCGGAGCTACATATAGTTCATGTGGCGTACCTACTGGTTATAGTGTATCTGGACCAAATGCAAGTGGTTGTTATACTTATACACCTAATGGAACTGTAACTACAGATGTTAAAACTTGCCAAGTTGTTTGTAAAGGAGGTAAATGTGATACAACTTATGTTATCATTAAAGTACCTAAAGGAGATATTTTAACTACAATTATTGATTTTAACACCATACCAAAAGACAGTACTGCAACTGGCAATGTTTTGACAAATGATAAAGGCACTGGTTTAAAATTAACTAACATAGATGGAACCAGTGTAGGTACAGGAGGTACAACAATAACAACAGCAAAAGGAGGAAGTTTAACAATAGATGAAGATGGAAATTATATCTATACACCATCAACAGGCTTTGTTGGTAAAGATACAATAATTTACACTGTTTGTGACGATCAAACACCGCAAAATTGTAAAGATGAATACTTAATTATTACTGTTTTACCTACTATTGACCCAACTGATACGTTATCTAATTCAATTATTGGAAGTCCAGATAAAATGATATCATATGGCGACCCTGTAAGAACCAATCTACTATCAAACGATGCTGATCCACAAGGAGATAATATAACCTTTAATGGTGTAAAAGACCCTAATAATCCAGGTTCATTAATAACTAATGGTACAATTACGTCAATACCAGGCATTGACACAGCTGGAAATCCAGTTTCAAATGCTGGTTCATTAACAGTAAATCCTGATGGAACAGTGACATTTACGCCATCTGCTGGGTTTATTGGTAAAATTACAATGACCTATAATATCTGTGATGATGGAACACCACAAGCTTGTACAGATGTATTGTTAATTATAGAAGTATTAGGCACTCCAGGTTCTATCATTTCAAAAGCTGATAACCCACCATTTGCAAACGATGATTTTTCAGTAACAGATATAGATGTACCAGTAAATGGCAAATTTTCTGCCAACGATGGTGACCCTGATGCAAATGATGAAATTACAGTCAATGGTGTTTTAATTAACC
The DNA here is from genome assembly GCA_964450355.1 of uncultured Flavobacteriaceae bacterium. Taxonomy (GTDB): domain Bacteria; phylum Bacteroidota; class Bacteroidia; order NS11-12g; family UBA955; genus CAYVDH01. The sequence continues at coordinate 7,552 of CAYVDH010000127.1, read as the reverse complement.
CAGCTGGTCCAAAAATAAGTATTGGCACTTTTACAACTAAAGAAGGTGGTAGTTTGATTATGTATAGTGATGGAACATATTTATATACCCCACCAGCAGGATATAGTGGCAATGATGAATTAGTATATGAAATATGTGACACTACAGTAGCTATTCAATGTACAGAAGCTACTATCCATATCATGATAAATCCAATTGTGAGAGATTATCATGATTTACCAAATACTTGGGGCACAGTTTATTCTAAATATATAGCTGGAAGCAACAATACTCAAACTGGCAAAAATCCATTTTGGTTAGGTTCTAAAATCAGTTCTGAAAGCAATGCACTTATGAATATAGATGCTACTGGCGATAGTTATGATGATGGATTAATAAGACCAAATTTTTTAGACAGTAATAATATCAATAATTATAAAGTTATATTAAAATCTACAAGCTCTGGACTTAAATTATATTACAGATTAATGATAGATTGGAATGATGATGGCACATTTGAAGACAACTATTCTGGTCATGGTATCACAGGAATATCTGACACTTCAATTGTTGGTGTCAACACACCTCCTTATTTTATGGGTGGAAATGTTAACTACAGATTAATTGTACAACTTGACTCAAATTTATTAAACAGCAATGTACTTTTAGGTGGTGAAATTGAAGATTATAGAATTTTAACTGATATTCCATTACCAATTAACTTTACCGAATTTAATGTCATTAAATGGCAAAATACCAAATCAAAAATCACATGGAGTGTCGTTGAAGAATCAGAAGGAGTTCAATATTTTATTGAAAGAGCATCTAATGATAATAACTTTAAATCAATTGGTTTAATACATTCGACAAATTTAGGATTGATTGGCAATTATACATTTATTGATAAAAATCCAATGATTGGCGGCAACTATTATAGAATAAAATCAGTTGAAAATTCGGGAGAAACAAAATACAGTATGATAAAATTTGTTGATTTTAATTCAAACATTTCGACAGTAATATTGCCTAATCCATTAGTTAAAGGAAGTGAATTAAAAATTATTGGGTTAGAAAAAAATGAAAATTTAGAAATAAACATTTACAATTCAACAGGCAAGAAAATTGAAATCAACTATAACAATTTAAATAATGAATTGATATTTGAGACAACTAATTTAACGGCAGGTATTTACTATATAGAAATATTGAATGGTACCGAAAAACAAACTTTCAATTTTATCGTGATTGACTAAACTAAATATAAACTTAAAAGGAAAGAGGCTTTAATTAAGGTCTCTTTCTTTTTATTAAAAAATTAATTTACTTTTTTATATATTAAAAAAAATATCGAATTTTGTTAAAACTAAACATGGAGTTTAAAATTTTTATTGTAGAAGATGACGTGTGGTATGGTCAGTTGATATTTCATCATCTTTCTTTAAACCCAGATTATAAAGTATTTTTATTTAAATCAGGCAAAGAGTTGCTTAGTAATATGCATTTACAACCTGATTTAATTTGTATAGATTATGTTTTGCCAGACACCAATGGTAAAAATTTGTTAAGTGTATTAAAAGAAAATAATTCAAATTTACCAATCATAGTAATTAGTGGTCAAGAAGACATATCTGTAGCTGTGGAATTGCTTAAAAATGGAGCCCGTGATTACATTCCCAAAAATGAACATACCAAAGACTTATTATGGCGCTCTATCATTAATATCAGAGAAAATGTTGAGTTAAAAAATGAAATCACTGAATTAAAAAAAGAAATAGTTAAAAAATATGAATACAACAAAACTATCATTGGTCAAAGTGATTCTATAAAACAAATCTTTCAACTCATAGATAAATCCATACAATCAAATATAAATGTAACAATAACAGGAGAAACTGGCACAGGTAAAGAACTTGTAGCAAAAGCCATTCATTATAACAGCAGTAGGCAAAACAAACCATTTGTAGCTGTAAATATGGCGGCATTACCTAAAGAACTTGTAGAAAGCGAATTGTTTGGATACGAGAAAGGAGCTTTTACAGGTGCAAATACTCAAAAGAAAGGGAAATTTGAAGAGGCAAATGAAGGTACTTTGTTTTTAGATGAAATTTCGGAAATGGATTTATCTATTCAATCTAAAATATTGCGAGCAATACAAGAAAGAGAAGTTGTAAGAATTGGTGGTAACACCCCAATTAAAACAAATATTAGATTAATAACAGCTACCCATAAAACATTAATCAATGAGGTTAAACTTGGAAATTTTAGAGAAGATTTATACTACAGGGTTTTAGGTATTCCAATACATTTGCCCCCTTTAAGGGAAAGACAAAATGATAAATTACTTTTAACTAAACATTTTATTAAAGAATATTGTAAGTCTAACTCCATTAATACTATTACCTTAAATGAAGATGCGATAGTTAAAATTAAAAACCACTCATTCCCAGGTAATATAAGAGAGCTTAAAGCTGTAATAGATGTGGCTTGTGCAATATGTGAAAATTATGAAATTAAATCATCTGATATTAACTTTAATCAAATAATAGATGAAAATTATTACAACATAAACAACAAAACACTTGAAGAATTTAATGAGGAAATCATTGAGTTTTTTTTAAAAAAATACAATTTCAATGTGTTAAAAGTTGCCCAAATATTGGATGTAAGTAAATCAAAATTATATAAATTAATTAAAGAAAAATCAATAGGCGAATGAAAATAGAATACGCTCAAAATTTAACCTTATTAAGTGAAATTTTAAATTCATTTGAAAAAGACAAATCAGTAAAAACAATACTAATTTTTACCCCAAATGATATTACTTCAACAAAATTAGAATTAGAATGGCTCTTAAAAAAAATTAAAAAACCAATTATTGGGGGTATATTTCCAAGCATTGCATTTCAAAATGAAATAAAAGATGAAGGATTTTTAATTAAACCTTTATTGTTTGAAATGGATATCCAAATCATTGACTTAGACAAACCCATTGAAAAGCAACTTGACAGTTTTTTTATTCCAGTTAATCCTTCAAAAATAAACACTATTTACACTTTTGTAGATGCCTTTGGTAATAATAAAAGTGAATATATTTATCAACTATATAATTACTTAGGCAATACCGTTCAATATATAGGTGCATGTGCAGGTAATTTATCATTAAGTTCAATTCCTTGTATTATTCACAACTCTGGAATACACCAAAACACAGCCATTATTGGTTTAAGCAATCAAAATATAGAAATGGGTTATTCACACGGTTGTAAACCAATATCTGAACCAATAAAAGTAACTGAAACTAAAAAAAACAGAATTATATCTCTTAATTGGAATCCAGCTTTCAAAGAATATCAAAATATATTAAAGCAATTGGTTTCTATAGATGTTGAAGAAGAAAATTTTGACAAGATAAAACTAAATTACTCATTTGGATTGGCAAAATTAGATAGTGAAATGATAATTAGAGAACCATATTCTCAAAAAAACAATGAAATATACCTTTTTGATGAAGTTAATGAAGGAGAATATTTATATTTAATGGAATGTACTGAAGAGAACTTACATCAAGCTGTTGTAAATGCAAGTAATTATGCTTCAATAAATTTTCATAAAAACGATTTAGAAGATACCGATGAACTGTTTTCTGTATTTTGTTATGCCCGTTTTAAAGATTATAAAAAAGATTTAACAAACGAATTAAATAGCATAAGTAAAATCAACAAAATGAATGTAAATGGAATAATAACATTAGGAGAAATAGCAAATTCTGGAGAATGTTTTTTAGAGATATACAATAAAGCAATCGTTCTATTATCATGGAAAATGAAAATATAAACTTAAATGTTTTATATGAAATTGCACTTTTTCAACTTAATGAGTTTGAAACTGATAAAATAATAAAAAATGTATTACCATTATATTTAAGAAAATTAAATTGTTTTGTAACATCAATCATTACAAATTTCGATGAAATCCATGTAGTACCATACATTTTCAAGAATTCTAACACCTGCTTATACATTAAAGGGGAATTATTCAATAAGTTAAAAATTGAAGATAAAAATTATTACGAATTTGAATATGAACAAGATGTTTACTATTGTTTTAAATTGGTTAGTTTTGGTTGGTTGATTTTGGGAAAAAAACAAAAATTTACCGTTCCTGTTAAAAATGAATTAAAAAGAATAATAACTCAATTAGGAAAACAATTAAATCAATCTAAAGAAGATGCTAAATTAAAATTATTTCAAAGTTTAATTGACAATTCAGCAGATGCTATTCAAGTAAGTGATATTGAAGGGAAATTATTGTATATCAACAAAGAATCTGCAAAAAGAATTGGTATTCCACAAGATTTAAAACAAGATTATTATGTTTCTGATTTTGAAAATAAATTCAAAACCAAAACTGATTGGTATGATCATGTAAACGAATTAAAACAAAAAAACACATTAATTATTGAAGGTGAAAATAAGAGTTTAGAAAATGATAAAACAATTCCAGTTGAGGTTACAGTAAATTATACAGAAATAAAAAACCAGGGCTATGTCATAGCCAATTCGAGAGATATAACAAACCGAAAAGAAATCCAGAATTTACTATTAAACACAAACAATAAGTTACAAAGTATATTGAACGAAATGTCTGATGTTGTATGGTCGGCTACATTGCCCGAACTGAAATTTTTATTTTACACTCCATCTGCTGAAAAATTATTTGGAACTAAAATTGACAGTTATTTAACTCACAAAAATTGGTGGAAAAAAGCGATTTATAAAGACGATATAGGAATCATTAAAACTATAATCAAACAATTAAATAAATACGGAGAATTTTCGGTAAAACATAGAATTATTACTTTTAATGGAAGCATAAAATGGGTTCAACACAAAGGAAAAATTATATTTAACAATGAAAACAAACCCATTAGAATTGATTGTGTTTTAGTAGATAAATCGAAAGAAATAAACACTGAAGAAGATTTAGAAAAAGAAGTAAATTTACAAAAAATACTAATTTATATTTTTTCAACTTTTATCAATGCCGATTTAAGTGTAATAGAAGACAAAATCAACCATTCATTAAAAATATTAGGAGAATTTGTTGGTGCAGATAGAGCTTATATTTTCAAATATGATTTTGACAATATGACAACTTCTAATACCTATGAATGGTGTAATAAAGGTGTAAGTGCTGAAATTTTAAATTTACAAAATGTACCAATTGATGCCATAACAGAGTGGATTGATAAACATCAACTTGGAGAAGAGTTTTTTATTCCAGATTTAGCTGAATTGGATAAAAACATACACAGCAATTTAATTGAAATACTTGAACCTCAAGGTATTAAAAGTTTAATTACTATACCAATGTTAGACAATGGTGAATTGAAAGGGTTTATTGGTTTTGATTATGTAAAAAAAATCCATAATTACTCCGACAAAGAAAAGAAAATTTTACATCTGTTTTCGCAAATGTTGTTAAACGTACAAAACAGACAAAAATGGATTGATAAAATATTAACACAAGAAGAAAAATACAGGAATATTATTGCCAATATGAATTTAGGTTTAATAGAAGTTGACAATAAAGATAATATCATTTTTGCCAATCAAAGTTTTTGTGAAATGAGTGGTTATACAATAAATGAATTAATTGGTCAAAATGCAACAACTTTATTTATACAAGAAGACGAAAAGGCAGTATTAAAAAGTAAATTTACATTAAGAGAAAAAGGTGTATCTGATTCTTTTGAAATAAAATCAAAAAATAAAAAAGGTGAAAACTTATGGTGGCTAATAAGTGGAGCACCTAACTTTGATGAATCTGGCAAACTAATTGGTAGCATTGGCATCCATTTAGATATAACAAATCAAAAGAAACTAGAAGACGAATTAAATAAAGCTAAAATTATTGCCGAACAATCTTCTATAGCTAAAGAGAATTTTTTTGCAAGTGTAAGTCATGAAATTAGAACTCCATTAAATGCAATCATAGGCATAGGTAAACTATTGAGTAAATTGGAATTAACTTCGTTGCAAAAAACATATATTGATTCAATAAATAATGCAGGAGAACATTTATTAGCTATAGTAACCGATATATTAGATCTTTCTAAAATTAATGCAGGAAAATTAACTATAGATAAAGTTAAATTCAATTTACATAAAGCAATAAAAGACACCATACTATTATTGCAACATAAAGCCAATGAAAAGGGCTTAATTATTAAAGTAAATTATGATAAAAAAATAAGTGAAAACTTATTAGGCGATTTAACACGTATAAATCAAATTATTTTTAATTTATTAAGCAATGCAATAAAGTTTTCTGAAAAAGGCGAAATAAAAATCAATTGTAAAGTTTTAAAAACAAAATCTAATTCACAATTAATTAAAATTGAAATTATAGATGAAGGTATAGGTATAGATAAACAATTTTTAACATCCATATTTGAAAATTATACTCAAGAAACAAGTTCGAAAACAATTAAAGAAAAAGGAACAGGCTTAGGCATGTCTATTACCAAACAATTAATTACTTTAATGAATGGTGAAATATTTGTAGATAGCATAAAAGGGAAAGGCACAACATTTACAATCAACATCCCATTTTCAATTGACTTAAACATTATTGAAAAAAACACCATTAAAAAAAGTAAAAATAAATTTGCGGCAATTAAAAACAAAAAGATTCTAATTGTAGAAGATAATGAATTAAATATTTTATTAGCTTCTACAATTCTTAAAAATCATGGAGCTATAGTACAAGTGGCTTTAGATGGCAATTTAGCTATAAATGCTATAGATAAAAACGATTATTTTGATATAATTTTAATGGACATCCAAATGCCCAATATGAATGGATTAGATGCCACAAAAATTATACGATCAAAAGCCATAGATATCCCCATCATAGCATTAACCGCTAATGCTATGATTGGTGAAAGTTCAAAATATTTCGAAGTAGGAATTGACGACTATATATCAAAGCCTTACGAAGAATTTGATTTATTAAATATCGTTAGTTATTGGATTGAAAAAGGCAAATCATCATTTATTAATAAAAAAGAACCGCCTTTATACAACTTAGCACAACTTGAATCAATAGATACTGGGAATAAAGCATTTAAATCTCAAATGATCAATTTGTTTATAGAGCAAATGAATGAATATTTGCCAGCATTAAGCAATGCAATGAAAAATTTAGACTATGAAAAAATATACATTGTTGCGCACAAAATGAAATCTACCATTGATTATATTGGCATCAATAGCATCAGTAAAGAAATAAGAGAAATTGAGCACTTTGCCAATGAAAAAAGCTCAAATGTGTCCATCTATTTTCCTAAAGTTTTAAAAGTCATTAATACTGTGGTGGAGCAAATAAAAGAAGAGTTATAAACTTAAATTTTGGCTTTAATAAACTAACAAATTATATTTCAGGTATATTTAAATAATGGATTTATTATCAAGTGGAATTTCTATTTCAATGGTTGTTCCATTATTTATTGAAGAATCAATATTAAACTTTCCATTTAGTAATTTTAATCTGTTTTTAATGCTGTTAAATC
>CAYVDH010000126.1:0-10579 GCA_964450355.1 uncultured Flavobacteriaceae bacterium | reverse complement strand
TAGGATTTTAGAACTCAAATTTAAACCTTTTTTTCTAATGCGTAATCTGGGTTAATGCGATTTTAGTGAGTTTCGGTTGTTTCGTTTCTGACTAATATTATTGTAAGTTACTAAAAATCAAATATATATATTCTTATATTCATTGGCCTAAGAAGTCAATGCTAATGGTATAGTGATGATTCTGACTAACCTCAGTTTGTCTAAAAGCTCACTTTATTTTAAAATAAAGTAAGAAAATTTGATTCAATTACAATCCATTTAAGCCACCCATTTAAAATGTTCTGTATGGCTTTTGTTGAATTTTGAATGTCGTATATTGGTTAATTTTAAGTTATTGGATGTTGTTTTCTTAAAACAATAAAGGGCTTCTAACTCTAATGTTTCAATACCAATTGTTCTCTACTTTGTCTTTTGATAAATATCATGTAGTAAAGATAACACTATAACTCAATAATAGCAATAGTCGGAGCTGTTTTTGTGTCCACATTTTATATAAAATGTGGATAAAGCAGTTAAGTTTTTAGAAAGTTTAACAGTTTGGGGCTTATATATGTGGGTGAAATCTAAGCTCAAATGTTCAATAAACCACAATGCTGATAGAAGCACGAATGCTCTAATTTAGCACTTCTGCCTCTATTTTGATAAACCTTTGTTGGCTGTTCTTCTTTCCGAACGTTAGTATTTTTTTTTAATAATTAATATTTAGCCCAACTCCAAACCCCATATCGCTGTCATAATGTGTTCTAATGCCTATATTTTTGTTTATAATATAGCGTAAGTCCATCATGTATTCTAAGTCTGTATTGATCATAAATCCTGCTCTTAGTCTTTTAGAAATGGGAACATCTTCTCTCATTAATTGTAAGCGTACATTACCATTGTGATATACCTCTGCTTGAAAAATCACTAACATAGGTAAAGTATAATTGAATCCGATGCTTGCTAAATTTCTGTTATCTTTAGTATTGGCTTGTCCGAATAAGTTTTTTTCTACTTCATTTATTCCCATTTTTCTATACCGCCAATCAAAACCTACAAAGGGCATAAACCATTGCATTTTTCCAATATACCTACCAATGTGGGTTTCCACTTCGTAGCCGTGCATATCGTGGTAACCCAATCGCCATTCTGAACCTATACTCCAACGCGTATTTTGTAGCATTGCCATACCATCGTTTCCATTGGTAGCAAAGTCGTTTTCTCCCATAAAATGAAAGCGTCTATCGTCTGCAAAAAGTTTGCGTTGTGCTAATTTAGGGTTTGGAATTAATGGATTTGGTGCTTGATTTTCGTAACTGAAAACCCTTCCCATTCCACTCATCATATGGTACAAAATATGACAATGAAAAAACCAATCACCTTCTACATTGGCGTTAAATTCCAATGTATCCGTTTCCATAGGCATTATGTCCACAATGTTTTTAAGTGTGGCATTTTCTCCTTGTCCGTTTAGCAATCTAAAATCGTGACCGTGCAGGTGCATTGGGTGTCGCATCATTGAGCCATTGTATAAAATAATGCGAACATTTTCGCCTTTTTTGATTAAAATTTTATCTGTTTCAGAAATTACTTTATTGTTCAAACTCCAAACATAACGGTTCATATTGCCGGTGAGTTCAAACTTCAATTCCTTTACAGGTGCATCTTTTGGAAGCAAAGTTTTATTTGGAGATTTTAACATTGCGTAATTTAGTGTTGTGATGTCCGATAATTTATTGCTATTGTATTTGTTTTCGTTCATTTTCGTTTCGCCCATTTTCTCATCTGCTTTTTTCTTGGTTTCACCTGTAATTTCAGGATACATTACCACATTCATATCCATTTGATTTAATGACATTTGCATTCCCATATCGTCAAGGTTACCATTCATTTTCATCATTTCGTTCATCATTTTCATTCCCTCAAAATATTTGAGTTTAGGTAATGGTGCTGTCAATTGTTTTATGCCATCGCCTAAATAAATGGAAGCTGATTTTGTACGATCTTCGGAAGTTGCTAAAAATTCAAAAGCTGTTTTGTCGTTAGGAATAGTTACGATGACATCGTAAGTTTCTGAAACTGCTACAATTAATCTATCGACTTCTACAGGCTCTACATCGTTGCCGTCATTGGCTACTACCAACATTTTTCCACCTGCATAAGTAAGCCAAAAATAAGTAGAAGCCCCACCATTTGAGATGCGTAAACGCACTTTGTCGCCTCCCTTAAACTGAGATAATTGGCTTTCATTTTTCCCATTGATTAGAAATTTGTCATAATACACATCGCTTACATCCATAGCCAACATACGTTTCCACTCGTTTTTGAGTTTGGTTTTAAAATGTCTTGCTTTTACGGCTTCGCTATATGATTGAGTCGTGCCTTTTTTTATAGCAAACCAATCCGAAGCATTGTGCAACATTCGATGTACATTTTCAGGTTTGTAATCCGACCATTCGCTCAAAATTACAGGAACAGTTGGCAAATTATCAATACCTTTTCTAAATGTTTTATCGTCATTTTTTTTAAGCATTATAAAACTACCATACATACCAATTTGTTCTTGCAAACCTGTATGGCTGTGATACCAATGTGTGCCGTTTTGTATGATTGGAAATTTGTACAGATGAGTGGAATGTGGCGGAATAGGCATTTGCGTCAGATTGGGAACACCATCTTCTTTATTTGGCAAAAATAAGCCGTGCCAATGCAAAGAAGTTTCTTCGTCCATTTCGTTATGTACATATATTTCTGCCGTGTCGCCTTCGGTAAAGGTGAGCGTAGGCATCGGAATTTGGCCATTTACTGCAATTGCTCGTTTTTCTTTTCCTGTAAAATTTACCAAAGTATCTTTTACATAAAGGTGATAACGAACTGTTTTTTGAGCAAATATAATTTGAGTTGTCAATAGCAAAATTGCTATCGGCAGCATTTTTTTTGAAAGAATGTTTTGTATATCCATTTTAAGAATTTCATATTTTAAAGTTTTTTAATCTCAACGCATTTACAATTACAGAAACGGAACTAAAAGACATTGCCAAAGCAGCAATCATTGGCGAAAGTAAAATTCCGAAAAATGGAAATAAAACTCCTGCTGCAATTGGAACTCCTAAAACATTGTAAAAGAAAGCAAAGAATAAGTTTTGTTTGATGTTTCGCATAACAGCGTGGCTTAAATTTTTGGCTTTTACAATTCCTTGCAAATCGCCTTTTACCAAAGTAATTTTAGCAGATTCTATGGCTACATCTGTTCCTGTTCCCATTGCAATCCCTATGTTTGCTTGTGCTAATGCAGGTGCATCATTTATACCGTCTCCTGCCATTGCTACAACTTTCCCTTCGGATTGCAATCGTTTAATTTCGTTTAATTTGACTTCTGGTAAACAACTTGCTTTGTAGGATGTTAAATTTAATTCATCAGCAACAGCTTTGGCAGTATTTTCATTATCTCCAGTAAGCATAATTACTTCAACTCCTTGTCGTATTAGTTCTTTTATGGCATCTTTGCTGGATATTTTAATTGCATCGGTAATAGAAACAAAACCTACTACAACGCCATCAGCAGCAATATAGGAAACTGTTTTTCCTAGTTTCTGTTCTGCAATAATTTTGTTTTCTAAATCGTCAGAAACTGTGGCTTTTACTTGTTCCATTAGTTTTTTATTTCCTAATGCTATCTTTTTATTGGTTACAGTTCCTGTAACTCCTTTTCCGGCAACGGCTTCAAAATCTTTTACTTCTACTAATGTAATGGTTTTTGTTTTGGCATAATTTACAACAGCTTGTGCTAATGGATGTTCGCTATATTGATTTAAGGAAGCAATATATTGTAACAAATCATTCTCATTATTATTTGATGCAAAAATAGTTTCTACAGATGGTTTTCCTTCTGTTAATGTTCCTGTTTTATCAGTTATTAAGACATTTATTTTGTTCATGTTTTCTAATGCTTCGGCATTTTTTATTAAAACGCCCGATTGTGCACCTTTGCCAACTCCCACCATTACCGACATTGGCGTAGCTAATCCCAATGCACACGGACACGCAATAATTAAAACCGTAATTGCATTAATAAATCCGTAAACCAATGCTGGTTCTGGACCAAACCTTGCCCAAATAAAAAAGGTAATTACTGAAATTATTACTACAATTGGCACAAAGTATTTAGCAATACTATCTGCTATTTTTTGAATAGGTGCTTTTGACCTACTGGCATCATTTACCATTTTTACAATTTGAGAAAGCAAGGTTTCTGAACCTACTTTTTCCGCAATCATTACGAACGATTTGTTACCATTTATAGTTCCTGCAATTACATTATCATCTTTCTTTTTATCAACAGGAATAGGTTCTCCAGTTATCATTGCTTCGTCAATACTACTTTCACCATCAGTTATTTTTCCATCAACTGGAATTTTGTCTCCTGGTTTTACTCGCAATAAATCGCCTTTTTTAATGTCGTGAATGGAAATTACTTTATCACTTCTATCAATTACTAAAGTAGCTTCGGTTGGTGCAAGTTTTAATAATTCTTTGATTGCACCCTTGGTTTGGCTGTGTGCTTTGGCTTCCAATAATTGTCCTAATAAAGCCAATGTTAGAATTACTGTTGTGGCTTCAAAATAAAGTAAGACTGTTCCGTGTTCAGTTTTAAATTCATTAGGGAAAATTTCAGGAAAAAACATCCCGACTAAACTAAATAAAAAGGCAACTCCTGTCCCAATTCCTATAAGGGTAAACATATTTAAATTCCAAGTAATAATAGACTTGTAGGCCCGTACAAAAAACATCCAACCCGCATAAAAAACCACAGAAAGCGAAAGTAATAATTGTACCCAGTTCCATTTTGAGACATCCATTAGTTTGAGTAACGGATTGTTTGGCATCATTTCTATCATAGCAATAGCAAAAATAGGAATGGTGCAACTGATTGCTATTTTCATTTTTTTGACCATTTTTTCATATACTTTTTGGTCTTCGCTTTCGCTTGGATTCATCAGTAATAAATCCATTCCGCAAATAGGACACGAACCCAGTTTATCTTGAATAATTTCTGGGTGCATTGGGCAAGTGTACAAAAGTTTATTTACTGCCAATTCTGGGACTTTTACTAAATCCATTCCACAAATAGGGCAATCTCTTGCTTTATCATACATCTTTTCACCTTCGCAGTGCATTGGGCAATAATATTTGCCTTGATTATTGGCGTTTAGTTTTATTTCTGATGTTTGCGTATATGTATCACAACACGATTTTTTTTCTCCTATAATCGCATTTTCAATTGGAACAGTTATTTGATATTTACTTTCCGTTCCGCCAATGGCTTTTTGTAAATCGGATAAAGCAATGTGTTTATCCATTGTAATAGTGGCAGAATTTTCGGCATTTGAAACCTCTACTGCTGTTATATTTTCTACCATTAGCAAAGCTGATTTTACTTTTGCTTCACAATTGGTACAGGTCATTCCTGTTATTTGATATGTATGTGTCATTATTTTAAAATGTTATAAAGGCGTAGCCATTTTTTAGGCTACGCCTAATTTAAATTATTTAATTGTTTCTACTGTTTTACCGCAACTCAACATTTGAGAACCGTAATATGGATTTTTAACTGCATTTTCTTTGCTCAACCAATCTGCACCTTTGCCATTATTATACATTGGACAATGCTGAAAATACGTAGGTGTTTCTTGTTTTGAAACTTTCATCAAAGCATACATGTTTTTAGACAATGTTGTAAAATGGTCTCTTTGGTGCGAAACATCCTTTGTGTCAGCAATATGCTCTGCATCAAAGGATAAATCCTTCATTATTTTCATCCATACGGTATGCTCTTCCGTTGAAAGTTTTTCCATCTTTACACTATCAATCGCAGTAGATAATTCTTTTGCTTTTGCAGATGCAGTAATTCCATCTGTTTTTATCAAAGCATCTTTCAGCGCAAAATAATTGTCAAAAACCACTTTCAATTGAGGTGTTTCTTGTTTGGTTACTGTCATTGACGTATGGTCATTCATTTCTACGGTTGAACTGTCGGTTTTGGGTATTTTTGATGTTTCAACAATTTTCGATTTCCTTTCGTATTGGCAACATTCAGGCAATTCAGAATAGACGTTATCAGGAGCAAGAAATTTGTCATTATCATAACCTGCCAATGCAATTCGTTTCAAAATTTCATCTTGATTTGTCTTAATAGAATCGTAAGTAATGGAAGCCATTTTGGTGTCTTTGTTCCAATCTACTTTGGCAATTTTCTTTTTATTGCCTGCTTTTTCTATGGTAGTTTCGCACATTTCACAATTTCCGAATATTTTCACGCTTTCGGTTTTAGCGTTTTTAATTTGAGCGTTACACGCTGTAAAGGATAGCAATACAGTAATTGCCATCAATATTTTTATTGATTTCATTTTTTTGAAAATTTAAAGTTTTGAATATAATTGTTTTAAAAGCAAATATTTTGCTTTCGATAGGACAGTACTATGGCTATCAATGATAAAAATTAGCCTATATTAGGAGGAGTCCAAATGGTATAAAATCCATCAGAAAGATAGATTTGTTTGTCGTAGAATTTATTTTTTTCACTTTCTACAAAACAATTTTTAGATTTTAATTCGATTGTAAAAGGCAAATTAAATGCAAAATGAGAAGTTGAGCAACTACAAGATGTGTGTTTGCATTTTCCATCACAACCGTCATCATTTATGTTGTTATTTGAATGAGGGCTTTTGCAACAATCTTTTTTGTCTGTTCTTTTCGCTTTATCTTTATTGCAACAAGATTTTTCAGTTTTGTTTGAATTTGTTCCACAAGCATAAGTCAGCGTTGGTGTTGCAAAGAATCCAAACGTTAAGATAATAAGCAAAAAGTGAAACTTCTTTATCATTCAATATTAATATTTTTCAAAGGTACAATTTTTTTTTCAATTGTTTGACTATAATTGTTTGAACTGTCGTTGGTAGGATAGCCGTAGTTTGCCCATTTACTCATTTCCATCCGATGAAAATGGAAATATAGAATACCTTTTAGGACAATTTGCCATTTATTTATACAAATTTAATTTATTTTTAAAACTATTCACAATAAAAAATAGCTGGATTTGGTTGATTTCTTGTTCTATTTATAACATTTTTAAACGTTGTTTTGTGTAAACCTATTTTAGGACAAGTCAAAAATTCCGAATATTCGGGTTTGGCATTTCGCCCCAATTTCGCAAAACACTTGATGGTGGCTGGCGTTTTTTAATCGTTATGTTATTTTAATATCTATGTTCATTTTTCTGCTATGTTCAATAAATGGATTAATGTTTAATATACCCCATTGTGTACTAACTGCAATTGTTTCGTCCGCTAATGTGATTAGTTCGTTAGGTTCAATAAAATTTCGTCTATCTCGTTTTGTTTTCGCTTCTGTTTCGGTAGTAAAAGTTTCTCTACTTTGTAAATGGTCAGGAAATTTTGATTTTAACTGACTGAAAGTTATTGTCGGATTTTTTTCTACATAATCTTTTATTACAGCTAATACAAGTCTGTTTTTACCATATTTCAGTCCATTAAATATGTATTTTGTGTAATCCTTGTTTTTTACTCGTTCTATAAAATAAGTGTCAGTTACAACATACACATTTCCGTCCTTACCTTTGTATCTGTTTATTGTCAATGCAGCAATTGGAATGTCTATATCAAAGTAATATCCTTTTCTAATTTTCAACATCAAGTCAGGATTTATTGTTGCTCCTATCATAACGCCTATCCATTTAGGTTGGCTACTTACTGTTGTGTCCCAAATGTCAGGAAATTTTTGAAGGATTTGATTTCGCTCTTTTAAATAACTTTCTAATTGTGATAAATGAGTTTCAGTTAGTTCTCCTAATTTTAGTTCAACAACGGCTAAATATTCTTGACCATATTTTGCTAAAATGTCAATTCTTCCATCAGTATTTCGGTCGGTTCTGCCGTCTAACAATGTTACTTCACATTTTAGAATATCAACTTCATTAAATCCTTCTGTTTCCATAGATAAAACAGTTGGATTTTCAATTAAGTATGCTTCCATTGCAATTTCTCTTTGAAATGGAAAGTTGTCAATTGAAACGTTGTTAGCTGATATATGTTTGTGTAAGTACATTTATTTTCTGTTTGTCTGTGTCGTTTCGGTACGCTTGCCACTATCGGTCTGCAACAACCCGAAGGGCGGGGCAGGAGCAGCAAATGTAATAAGATGTAAAACTATAAAATAAATACAATTTATCCAAATAGAATCTGAAGTTCCGCCATTATGTGAGGTTTGGTTATAGCAAGTTGCTTTTCTCAATATCTGTGTCCGTCTGCTAAACAAGGTTCTGCGTAACTAATAATTTCTTGTGTTTCTAACTCGTCTAGCTTTTTCTTTATTATTTTATAGTCAACAGTTGAAGGGATTAACATTGAAAAATATTCGCCATTGTTTTTTTCTGAAACACAACCAAGTTCTTTGAATGTGTCACGGATTTGATTTATGTCTTTTGACTTGTCCATAAGCACAATTTGAATTGTTGAGTTGCCCGAATATTCAACTGTTCTGCGATAAGTCAACATTTGTTCATGGTCGTCAAATTCAGCAAACAAAATGTCGTCTGAAGCAATTTGAGGTGCATAAAACGGAATGCTGTCGAGCTTAAAAAGTCCTTTATGTTTGTCAACAATTGTCGCCCACATTGTTTCAACCATTTCTTCTTCAAAGATGTCACTATGAAAACGGAATAGTATTTTAACGTAATTATCGTTTTTTGTAGTCATTCTATGTTTGGCTATAACGGCAGATTGTCTAAATACTCATTTCCATCCTCTGAGAAAGAATAAAATGAAAAGTTTTTAAGTCTATTGTCCATTTGTTTTACGCAAATTTAATATTTTTTGTCAGTTTTTAGACAGTTTGACGGATGACAATATGAGCCAAAGGGATTGCAGGTGATTTCCTATCAGGTTACACAAAAAATTAAATAGGGCTAAAAGCCTTCGCAAACCACGGAAACCCTTATTGGCTAAATTGTTTGTTGTGCTTTCGTTATTTCTGTTTTAAGTTCATCATTTATGTTAATCCATTCGGTTTCATCTGTTAATTTTAGTGCAACAGAACACCCAGTTTTAGCAACTCTTACAATATGCAGATACCAATCTAAGTTACTCCAATCCCTTGGTCTGGGTGAATAGAGTGTCATTTTTTTATCATCCCAATGTACTTCTGTGGCTGTTCTATGTATCAATGTAAATTTAGATTTTTCAGGTTTTAGATGTAGTTTACCTGAGTCGTCTATTTCAACTTTGGTGATTTTAACTTGTTCGATAATTTTAAACTTACTTATTGTTTTCTTTCATTTCTATAAGATAATATTCACAAGCGTCAGTTTCATTATTAAACTCTCTTACAGAATGTTGTTCTCCACGTTCCTTAAAATACACTCTCCATATAGCTGAATATTTTCCCTTCAAAATTATCATTGATAACTTTTCATTATCATCGGTACTGCCATGCAAACCATTTAAATAAATGTCCTTGTCATCAAGTCCGATTTCCTTTAGTTGCAAATACAATTCAACTATAGTCATATTATTTTGTTTCGTATTGATGTTTTCTTAATTCGTAGTTGTCAAATTCTTCATCATTCATTTTGAGTAAAATCTTTGAAAACACTCTATAATTCAATTTGTCGTTTTGTTTAAAGAAGTCTGTAATCTCATAATGCGTGAAAGGATGTTCCAAATCTTCAATTTTAAGCTTTGAATATCGCTTTCGTGATTTTGGATATTGCTTCCAAAAGCGCTGATATGTATCATATTGGCTATTTGTTATTTTGACAATAATCTTTTGTAGCAAATCTACTGGAATCAATTCATCAGCTATCTCAGAGTAATATTTTTCAATCTTCTGATAAAAGTTCTCTTTTGATTCAATTTCATTTTTCCAAATGCTCATATGACTTTTTATAATTATGCCCAACTTTTTGCAGCTATACGAAGGGCGGGGCAGGAACAGCAATTGTAATAAGATGTAAAACTATAAAATAAATTCAATTTATCCAAATACAATCAGAAGTTCCGCCTTTAGGGTAGGGGTGTTGTTATGAGGACGTTTTTCTCTCATGTTACATATCAAAGTCGAAGTAGTAAGCCTTTTCTTCTGTTTTGTCATACCAAAAGTATTTAAAATATTGGTTTTCACCTTGCCAGCTATATAATTCCAATTTCTCAATTTTTTTCTTGTCCCACCAGTCAAAGTCGTGTTGAAGTCCAAATCCGTAGTCAGTAGTTTCTTTGTCAAGTTTTAGTTGGTGCTTTTCAATTATTTTTCTTGCAGTTGTGGTGTCGCAGTTAAATGAAAACATATAATCTGCGTCAATACCGATAGCATCGTCAAAGCAATAAATGTTTTTTATGTCTGGCGTGATGTCAACTTTAATAAAGTCCTTGAAGCGTTCTTTATTAAATTTTGTGTCAGGTTTATAAGCGTCAAAATGAGGAAAAACTTTTTCAAAAAGGTTTTTAGCTTTTACTTTTTCATCTGTCTTGTCCGAAATTTCTTGTCCTTTATTTTTAATTCTGTTACACGAAAAAATTGTCAAAGC
>CAYVDH010000125.1:0-10610 GCA_964450355.1 uncultured Flavobacteriaceae bacterium | reverse complement strand
TTTAGCTCTACCATTATTATTGGGGTCATAAATCACTTTGTAAGCTTTTTTATTAATGATATTGCTGTATTTCGAAGTGTCAGTGCATTTAACTCTTTTTTGAAAGCTTATATTATTTACTTGATAAGTGAATATAAATTCCATCCATTTTTGTTCTTGCCCATAATGTTTAGCAATGATAATTCTTCCGTTTGTAGTATCAACTTTTTCATTTGGATAAAAAAAAGGTCCGCATTGAAAATCATCAATCATCACTTGATTGGGATTTAAACTATCGTATAAAACCATAAATCTTTCCCCCTTTACAACATCCAAATTAAGTGTTTTAATTTTAGTGCTAAAAAATCGGATACTGTCTTTATAGTCTGTGTAAGTGTATTCTGTCCAAGCCATCATTTTGCTTTCGAAAAAAGGAGTAGAAACTATCGCCTCAGTTTTGACTGGTTTTTTTATATTTGGTATGTTAATGTAATTTGCTTTATTTTTTGATACACAGCTATACAACAAATTTAAAATCAATATTAAAGATAAAATTTTGTTCATTTTTAAATTAAAATTTTGTTCTAGGGTATTTAAAAATAAAACCTTGAGGTTCGTATAACATTTTAGCTCTACCATTATTCATAGGGTCATAAATTACATTGTATTTTTTTCCAACATACAATCCTTCGCTAAAATTTAGAGTATCTTCACATCTAAATCCTTTTTTATATAATTTGTTTTGTATTTTATAAGAGTAGGTCACTTCATAGTAGCCAAGTGAACTTCTGTTTTTGAGTTTTAATATTTCTCCTATAGCTGTATCAACTCTTTCGTTTGGATAAAAAAATGGACCATCCATTTCTTCAGTTTCAAAAAAATTTAAGGAAGGTTTTAAAGAATCAATTATAACAATGTATTTTTCGTCTTTAACCAATCCGTAAAAATTATTGCTATTTTCTAAAAATGAATTTCTTTCATTGTTGTATAAATCTTTGAATGTTAAAGTTGATAATTCATAACTAGTGTTTGAAAAGTATCTATATTTTACATCAAATGGAATTGTAACTATTCCTTCACGAAGCAAGGGATTTGTAATGTACTTTTTTTTACATTCACCTAAAATCATTTGTTTTTGCCATGTGCATGAATAAATTAATATAGAGATTATGAGAATTATTGTTTTACTAATTTTAAGTTGTTTATTTTTATGAAGGTTTTTTCTAAAAAATACTAAAAGAGTCATTTAACTTTCAATTTTTTATCAAAGTTAATAAACAATTTTTAATTTTAACCAACATTTTTTTAAATTCTATTAACTATTTTTGTTTTTTAAATACCATTTATTTTAACAGATTCATTTTTTTGTAAATTATTTGTTATATTTGTTGTATGGTAATGAATAAGAACTTTTTTTTAATTCTTTTAATCATTTCTTTTAATCATTCTTCGTGTATAAAGGATGAAGTCAAAAACAATTCAAATAACATTGGCAATAGCAATTTAAATGACACAACTTTATTCAATGTTTCCTATGGCTCCCATTCAAGTCAAGTGTATGATATTCATTTGCCATCCAAACGTGATACCAGTACCCATGTTATATTAATGATTCACGGTGGTGCTTGGAAAGCAGGTCAAAAGGAAGACATGAATACATTTGTTAATCTTGTCAAATCAAAATGGAACAATGTAGCCATTGTCAACATGAATTACAGGTTGGCAAGTAATGCCAATAACATACATCACAATGAAATCATCTCCGATATCAATGCTGTGTATAGCCATGTCATAAATAACTCGAACAATTATCAAATTTCAAATAAAGTGGGAGTAGTAGGTGCAAGTGCTGGTGGACAATTAGCCATGATTTATGCATACAAATACAACAGCAACATCAAATGTATAGGAAATGTTTTTGGACCAAGCATAATCAGTGATTGGTCGTGGTACAACAGCACCAATTTGTGGTTAGGAGGATACACTGGCGATATTTTAACAGAATATGTTGGTCAATCATGGGATTCTACAGTGTATAAATCAGTAAGCCCATATTGGAATGTTTCTAACAATTCACAACCCATCATCATGTTTCATGGTAATTTAGATCCTATAGTTCCTGTATATCAAAGCCAATGGATGCGCAGTAAGTTGAACTCATTATCAGTCAAAAACGAATATTATGAATACATTGCATTTCATGGTTTTGATAACACTCAAAATAACGATGTAGTTACTAAACTCGTAGCATTTTTTAAAACAAATTTAAAGTAGAAAAGAGATAATCATGCCATGAAAAAAACAAATTTATCACTGTTTGAAAAAGCAATTGAATTGTATTATTGGATAAGAATAGTCTTGTCGCCTGTATTGTTTGGGGCAATTATTAGTACATTAATTTACTTGTATCAGCCAAATGCTGTTGGGGTCTCTATTTGTTTTATTTTAATGGTTTTGTCTGTTGTAGTTGGAGTGATATGGGCTAATAAAATTTACAGTTCTAAACGCGGTTTAATATGGTTTTTTTCAAGGTTAGAATCATCATCAGAATCTGATCCTCAAATCAAATAATATAGTATTTCAATATTCCTGTGAAAATTTCTTTTTTTAAAGTGGTTTTATATATTGTTCTATTTATAGTTCTTACATTGCTGACACAAATAGGTGGTGTATTACTATTGTTGAACAGTGTTTTCTGTTCATATTTTGATAAATTACAATTGAACAAACCAATAAGTGTTGGAATAAATATGACAAGTTTTGTTTTCCTCTATTCCATAGTGAGTATTTTTGTAGTACCTCCATTGGCAAAACTTAATAACAGAGTCCCAATGCCTGTTAGTGATAATAAGAATTTAAAACCACTAAACAAGTTGACCTGTTTTTTAAACCGCCATTATGTTGATGTTGAATTGCATGAGTTAATGATCCATTTGTCGAAAGAAATACATTTTGAATATGAAAAAACTCAAATCAATTATTTAGATGCAAATTTCCCTTTTTTTAATTTTCCATTGTTGCCACATTTAAGTCATAATGATGGAAGAAAATTGGATATAGCATTGTTTTATTTAGATGCCAAAACAGGAAAAGCATGCTCAGATGTTCCTTCAATAATTGGATATGGAGTGTATGAAGACCCAAAATCGAATGAAGTTAACACATCAAAATACTGCCTTGAAAAGGGGTATTGGCAATACAGCTTTTCCTCAAAATTGGTGAATCAATCCAACAAGTCTAATTTTATATTCGACAACCAAAGGAATCAATTTGCTTTGAATTTGCTGAGCAAACATCCTTCAGTAGAGAAAGTGTTTATTGAGCCACATTTAAAATTGAGATTGAATTTGAAATCAAATAAAATTAAATTTCATGGATGCCACTCTGTAAGACACGATGACCATATACACATACAAATAAAATAACATGAGATACAATATTTTAATCTTTTTGATGATTTTGATATTTAATTTATCTTGTAAAAATGATATTAAACCTAATATTGATGGTTACTGGTTAATAGAAAGTGAAGATACATCCAGTGAAGATAATTATCCTGCTGAATTGTATTTTGTTAAAGATACATTGTATGCCATTAGTGGATTTAGTTTTGTAAACAAGTTAAAATGTGAATACAAACAAGATTCTATTTTGCTGAAAAACTCAAAAGGTCAAGTTGCTGCATTTTACATCATGATAAGCAAGGGTATTATGAAATTAAATGGAAAAATTTACGTTAAAAAATCAATGCTCGATGAACTTTCGTTGCAGAATTTTGAACTAATAGGGTTGATGAAAAACGCTTGCAAATATGAATATCAGGACGCTGATGAATTTATTTATCTTAAAAAAACAAAAGATAGTTTTAAATACATGTTTTGTAATGGAAATGAGACAAGTAATTTAAGTCTTTTTTTGCCTGATCATAAGAGCTCACATTTAAGATTGGTAGTGTTTGTTGGAAAGGGGATTACAAAAGATTGCATTTTGAAATTGTATAATGAAGCAGCTTTTGCTGGTATATATAAAGTGTTTTTAGTTACAAACAGCAATGAATTTGATGTTTATTATGGGATAAAAGATAACATTTCATTTGATTTTACTTATAATAAAAGATTGGAGTTGAAAAACATAAAGAAAGATAAAATTAATTTGTTATTTCAATAGTTAATTTATAACTTGTAAAAAATAAGTTTAAAGTCATGGATAAACAAGAAATTCAAGATCAAAAAATTGCCAAAATAACTTTTGCTTCAGTCTATCCGTATTATGTAGCAAAGGTTGAAAAAAAGGGGAGGACCATACAAGAATTGCATACGGTAATAGAATGGTTGACATCATTCAATGAGCAACAAATCATAGGTTTTATTGAATCAAAAATCAGTTTCAAAGAGTTTTTTGAACAGGCGACATTGAATCAAAATGCTCACTTAATAAAGGGGACTATTTGCGGATATAAAGTTGAAGAGCTAAAAAATCCATTAACTCAAAAAGTTCGATATTTGGATAAATTAATAGATGAATTAGCAAAAGGGAAATCATTGGACAAAATTTTAAGAACTTAATATTTGATGAAATATTGGATTAAGCTATTGATAATTAGTATTGCTTCAATTGTTGCAATACTTATAATTGGGGAGTATGTCAATGATAATTATGATTGGCCAGAGGATGTTAAAATTTTATCAAAATTTATTGTATATCATAAATTGTTTTTTATTCTAATTACATATTTTATTATTAAATCAAACTCGTTTTTTAAAGATTTATTTGGGCTGTTTTTTGTACAGTTTTTAACACTGATATTTCATTTTGTATTTTATCAAATCAATGAAATAGAAGATGTTGGATTTAAAATAATAATTTTTTCTATTTTAATCCCATTTTTTATTCTTATTGTTATATATGTACTTAAAAATTTTATTTTTTATCTTAAAAATTGGTATAAAATGAAAAATATTAATACATGAAATAGAAAGATAATTGAACACTTTTAAGTTTTAATTTTTATTAAAAATCTCTAGACATGATTTTATTAAAAACCAGATAGATTTTTTATAAATACTTGAATTTTAATTATAAATGATTAATTTTGTTCGATGAAAGAGGATATTTTGTTTTATGAAAAGCAAAAATTTAGGCAATGGTGGATTTGGGTTTTAATCGTGTTTTTAAATGGATTGTTTCTTGTTGGTTTATATGTTCAAATAATAGAAGGTAAACCATTTGGAAATAATCCAATGAGCAATGTGGGTTTGGTGGTTACTTCCATTCTTACAGTTTTATTTACAATTTTACTTTTAAATATTAAATTGGAAACCATCGTTAGAGAAGATGGAATCATGATTAGGTTTTTCCCCTTTCATCTTAAATTTAGGTTTTTTGATTGGAACAAGGTGGCTAAATCTTACATTCGACAATATTTCCCTATGAGAGATTTCGGAGGATGGGGAATAAGGCAAAGCATCAATAAACAAGGGAAAGCCTTTACTGTGTCTGGGGATATGGGGTTGCAACTTCAATTAATGAACAATGATAAAATTACCATTGGAACTAGACAACCAGATAAGTTAAAACAAGTATTAATGACCATCAATCAATACAAATCCTTTTAGTGAAATTCATTTTTATTTTCATTGTTTTGCTTTCTAATTGTCAGCAAGTAACTACTAATAGCTTGTTAAAAGAAACAACAATCATAAATAAAATAGATTTTTGTTTTAAGTATTCGGATTTTCATATTTTTTACGACCAGTATGTTAGCGATTCTAATTTTCAAAAGAAAAGGACAATGTTTCCATTGAAAGGAACATATTCTGACTATTCAGGAGACGAGAAATGGGAAAAACACAATTGGCAATTAATCAATTGGCGCATCACAGATATTAAAGCCAATGAAAACGATAGCACATCCATCATTCAAAAAGAAAATTACTTTTTTTATGGGAATTACTGCTTGGATTGTGGGTTTTCTTTTGAAATGGCTTTTAGTAAGATAAAAGGAAAATGGTATTTAACTTATCGACAAGAAAATAATTTTTAATATCATTGCATCATGGAAAATAAAATCACTGTTAAAGCGCTTATTGAAACACCTAAATCAAATGCTTGGGAATTTTACACCAACCCAATTCACATTGTTAATTGGAATTTTGCACATCCAAGTTGGTATTGCCCTAGTGCAGAAAATGACATGATAATAGGCGGGAAATACAAAGCAAGAATGGAAGCTAAAGACGAAAGTTTTGGATTTGATTTTGAAGCAACATATAAGTCAATAGATATGGGAAATGGTTTTGAATATGAAATGCCTAATTCAAGAAGGGTATTGGTGCAATTCATGGAACAAGGCGACTCCACAGAAGTAATTATTCAATTTGACCCTGAACAAGAAAATTCTCGTGAATTGCAGCAACAAGGGTGGCAAGCAATTTTAAATCAATTCAAACAATACGCTGAATCTCATTAAAATTTAACAATTCATTAAAACAAATTCATGTTTAATCTATTTTGAAATGTAGTTACCTTTTTCAAGTCTTTTTCATTCTGAAATAACAGATAGAGTCATGGAAATGGCGTGGGAAGATCGCACCCCATTTGAAGCCATTAAATTCCTATTTGAACTCCATGAAATTCAAGTCATTTCTTTGATAAGAAAGAGTTTGAAACTAAGTAGTTTTAAGTTGTGGCGCAAAAGAGTCAATTTTGGTATTAGTCAAAATCACCTTAAAAAAAGAAACCATGTAATCAACAGATTTAAATGATTTTTATTTATTTTTGTTTCAATATTTGAATTGAATGAACAAAGACATTGAATTATTTTATTCCAATGAAGAAAAATGGAAAAAAGAATACCAATTGCTGAGGAAGCTTGTATTAGATTGTGGTTTAAATGAAGAGTATAAATGGAAAGTGCCTTGTTATACCTATAAAAACAGCAACATTTTAATTGTTCATGGGTTTAAAAACTACTGCGCATTGAATTTTTTTAAAGGAGCCTTGCTCAGTAACGCTAATAGATTATTGATACAGCCTACTGAAAATTCGCAATCAGCAAGACAAATTAGGTTTTTAAATGTTGATGAAATCATTAAATATGAAGACGAAATAAAGAGTTGTATTTATGAATCCATTGAAATAGAAAAATTAGGAATGAAAGTAGATTACAAAAAAAATGAAGACTACCAAATTCCTGAAGAATTATTGTTAAAATTTAATCAAGATAAAAAATACAAAGAAGCATTTGAGGCTCTAACTCCCGGAAGGCAAAGGGGATATTATCTCTATTTTTCTGAGGCGAAACAATCCAGTACTAGGCAACAAAGAATAGAAAAAGTGACATTTAGAGTGATGAAAGGGAAAGGGCTTGGCGACTGTGTTTGTGGTCTTTCCAAAAGAATGCCCAATTGCGATGGCTCTCACAATAAAGTTAAACAGTAAATTTTGAAACTCAAGCTAATTTTTCTTTTTATTTTTTATAGCAAATATCTCAATTGTTTTTCTATTTTCATTGACACCATACCAGAAAAAAAACAAATTAAGTTAGATGTTGTTTCTGTTTATTATTCGTTGTTTGATGTCAGGGAGCAAATACGAATTGGGATTGAATATGAACATGGTTTCAATAAAAAATGGAACATGAATTACCACTTAGATTTTGGTGTTTTTGATCGGTACCAATACAACAAGTATTTTCAGTTTTTTCCCAATAATACCAATGGATACAAAGAACAAACGGATGTTACTACTTTTGGATTTCATTTTTTATATGGATTAAAATACAAATTCAAAACATCTTCTAAAAAGCTTAGACCATTTGTAGGATTGCTTTCTGATTTTAATTTTTTTAATAAAAAGAGCGTAAAATACAACACCTTGGACCATAGCACTGAAAAGAGCAAATACCAACAATACAGAATTGGCTTGGGTCCTGAAATAGGCATGAGTTTTAAGCTTTATAAACGAATTTGTATAGAAATGAAAACAGCAATGCTTCTTAAATTATTCAGTTTTAAAACAAAGGATGATAGTCCAATGATTAAACCCCATAAGGCATTGTGGTATGATGTATATCATAGCTATTGGATTATTCCTAGATTAAATGTTTGTTATGAATTTTAAATTGTATTTGATATCGTGTATTGTTCTCTTTTTTTCATGCAAAAAGAAGGAGATAAATGATGACTCGAGATTTGATACCAAAATCATGATTCTAGGGCACATGGGAATGGGGATATACTATTCGTGGCCAGGCAATTCAAAGGAAAGCATTTCAGCCTGTATAGATATTGGGTGCGATGGTTCAGAAATGGATGTCCAAATGACCCAAGATTCTATTTTAGTGGCATATCATGACGATGATTTAAACAGTCAGACCACTTGTGCAGGAAAAATTCATGAAAACAAATGGGCAGACATTAAACAATGTGAATACAACAAAAGTGTCAATGCGGCTAAATTGACTAACATCGATGAATTGTTTTCTTCAATAAAAAATTTGAAACAATATTATTTTAGTTTCGATTGCAAGGTGAATGGAATAACAAATAACTCCATTGAATTTCAAAAAAGATTTTTAAGGGCTGTGAGTAGATTATTGAAGAAATACCAAATAGAGGAGCAAGTGTTTTTAGAAGGTCCAATAGAATTCTTGTTATTGGCTAAAAATATGCAACTTAAAACTCCCTTGTTTTTATTATCAAACAACGATGATTCTCCCTCAGACAAAGCTTCATTGCATGGGTTACTAGGAGTGAGTATTCCTTACGATGCCAGTGTTAATGACCTAGAATACGCCAAGTCTTTAAATGTAAGAACCATGGTGTGGTCACCGGCAAACTACAATCAAAACAAAGCCACTTTATTGAAAAAACCTGACATCATACAAACCGATGACCCTTACTCCATTTTAAAATTGTGTAAACGATTTAATTATGAAGCGGTGAGGCCATAGATATACTTGGATATTTAAAGGAAATTGAAGCGATATAATAATCCATGCAATTCTTTACTTTTGTATAATTAATTGTAAATTTATATAAATGAATAAAGCCAAATGGTACAATTTGATGTTGATTTTAACGTCTTTAATTGTTTATCTGGAATGGGGTAAAGATAGTAAGATGTTTTTGTGGCAAATGGAATTAGATATTGTATTAAAATCCATAAAAAACCCTTTGACATTATTGCATCCCTTAGTTTTAATGCCATTAATTGGACAACTAGCTTTACTGCTTACCTTGTTTCAAACAAATCCGAGTAAAAAACTAACTTATGTTGGTGTGTTAGGGTTGGGCTTGTTGATTTTATTTATATTCTTTATTGGGTTAATTGGATTTAAATGGAAAATAATGTTATACAGCCTCCCTTTTTTAATTCTTGCGATTGTAAGAATTATACAACTCCGAAAAAATTAAAATTAAATAATTTAAGAAAGTCAATAGATCTTTTATTGTTCTTTTTTAGTTTGATTTATATTTAAGTAGTTAGTGTTATTGATAATTTTATGCAGGTTCAAGTTAAATATGATGAATTTAAATAATGGGGTTGGTTTTGGTGTGTTTTTTAAGATTTTAATATATAAAGGTTTTGTCATTAGCTTGAGTTCACTTATGGATTTAATTAATATATACTTGTACAAGAAAATGAAATACCTGCATGAAAATACTATTTATAACATGATTGATAATTTAAATGAAATAAGGTAATCTGGAATGCGAATTTGATTGATATACCTAAGAGAAAAATAGTATAAAAATTGTTTTATAAGTTTATATTTGTAATGAAAAATAACATAAAATTACGCAAATAAGATTTGAGTGGATGTGATATAAGAAAGTTTGAATGTCTGTTAGAATGCTTTATGCGATAATTTCATAACAAATTTTATAAAAAAATAGAAAAAAGTTTCATCATAACGAAACTTTTACTATCTTTGCTTTGTTTTAAAAAATAACGAATGGGTAAACTTTTTGAAATAATATTTTTAGATGAAGTTTTTGAGTTTTTGAAAAGTTTAGATAGAAAACATTATGAAAAGATACTTTATAATATTCGTAAAGCTCAAACTGAACACGACTCAGAATTGTTTAAAAAACTAAATTCTGACATTTGGGAATTTAGAACTTTTATCAAGGACTTCAATATAGATTGCTCGCTTTTTGGGACAAATCATCAACATCAGAAACATTGGTTATTTCGACTCATGGATTTATAAAAAAAAGGAGTAAAGTTCCTGACAATGAAATTCAAAAAGCTATTGCATATCGAACGAAATATTTTGAAGATAAACAAGTAAAAAATAAGAAAAAATGAAAACATACACATTGGACCAAGTGCAAGACGAACTTATCGGAAAGATAGGTACAACAGAAAGAGACCTTTTTGAGTATGAACTAAAAATGGACTTAGTAGGGAAAGCAATAAAGCAAACTCGACAAGAACGTAATTTAACACAAGAAGAATTAGGGAAACTTATTGGTGTTCAAAAAGCTCAAATTTCAAGACTCGAAAACAATGCAGGCAACGTAACAATGGATACTTTGTTACGGGTTTTTACTGCATTGAAAGCCAAAGTGAAATTACAAGTAGAATTATCAAACCTAAACATAATCGTAGGGAAATAATACAGT
>CAYVDH010000124.1:0-10747 GCA_964450355.1 uncultured Flavobacteriaceae bacterium | reverse complement strand
AAATTTAAATTAATTTTGTTCTTTATTAAAATTCATTAATGAGTTCAATCAATACAGCAAAAATGGAAAAAGGATTAATGGCTACCAATTATTTTTTTAAAGACCAAACCTCATTTTACAGAGGCAAAGTCCGAGATGTTTACACAATTAAAAATGACACTTTAGTGATGATAGCATGCGATAGAATATCTGCATTCGATCATGTATTGCCAAGAGCCATCCCACACAAAGGAGAAGTGTTAACTCAACTTGCTGCCTATTTTTTAGACAATACTAGCGATATCATCAATAATTGGAAAACAAAAACTCCTGACCCTAATGTAACCATTGGAATAAATTGTGAAGCCATTCCAATCGAAATTGTTGTTAGAGGTTATTTATGTGGTCATGCTTGGAGAGTATATAAAACTGGTGAAAGAATGATATGTGGAGTAAGAATGCCTGATGGGTTAAATGAAAATGACAAATTCCCAACTCCTATCATAACCCCAGCCACTAAAAACTCAGAAGGACACGATGAAGACATCAGTGTGGATGATATTGTTTCGAAAAAAATTACAAGTAAAAAAATCATTGACCAAATGGTGGATACTGCTCATAAACTGTACCAAAGAGGTGTAGATATGGCTGCAGCAAGAGGCTTAATTCTAGTAGATACTAAATACGAATTTGGATTGCACAATAAAAAACTCATATTAATTGACGAAGTTCATACTCCAGATTCAAGCCGATTTTTTTACCTAGATACATACAAAAAACTACAAAAAGATGGCAAACCTCAAAAACAATTATCCAAAGAATTTGTAAGAGAATGGCTTATGGCTAATGGTTTCCAAGGATTAGAAGGTCAAATAGTTCCTGACATGACTGATGAATTTGTACAAAGTGTAACTGATAGATACACTGAATTGTACGAAGCAATGACCGGTCAAAAATTTGTTGGAAGAGACTACAACAATGTGCAAAATACCATAGAAGAAAATATCCAATCCGCATTATAATCAATGAATTCATTTAAATTTATTCCCTTAATTTCCATTTTCTTATTTAACTCAGTTTCTAATGCTCAAACAGTAAAACATTATGCAGGCATTCAGTATTTTGGAACTGGTTTTTACAATGCAATTAGAAACAACCACAAGGACTCAGTATATTATTCAGCACCTTGGGGAATCACTATAGATACTGCTGGTAGAGTGTATATCTCTAACGAACACAACATCCATTTTATCAATGGTACTCAAGATAGATTTGTGGCAGGTTATAATTTAGATCCCACTGAACCAGGTGCAGCTGACAGCAAAAATGGAGCGGGTATTACAGCGCGTTTTGCAAGGCCCGGTGGATTGACAGTAAACCCCAACACCAATGCCATTATTGTAGCCGATATCGACAACAATCAAATACGATTGGTAGAACAATTCATCAACAACAGTACTTCACAAGCTGTATCTACATTCGCTGGATTGAAATTATTGAATGGAGCACACTTAGATGCTGTAAATACTAGCGCAAAATTTTATGCCCCTGCTGGTGTTGTAATGACTGCAAATGGCGATGTGTATGTTGCAGATCGCTCTAACCATTGCATTCGCAAAATCTCTAATGGCAATGTTACTACCATAGCTGGCACACCCGGAACATCTGGAAATACCAATGGAAGTGGAAGTATAGCAAAATTCAATACCCCTACAAACTTGATTGCTGAAGGCAATTTTTTATACGTTGCAGATTATGGTAACAGCGCCATCAGGAAAATAGACTTAAGTAACAACAGCGTTACAGATGTTGTAACAACTGGACTTTATGGACCAACAGACGTATGCAAAGTAGGGAATGTTTTTTACATTTCTGAAAGGTTGTGCATTAAAAAATTAGAAAACAATGTAATGAGTATTTATGCTGGTAGCAGCTCTCAAAATGGATATACTGAGGGCATTGGAACAAATGCAAGATTCGAAGACATATCTGGAATAGAATACAATAAAAGAGACAACCAACTTTACGTTGTAGATATGGGAAACAACGTGGTAAGAGTTATTAATTCAGACAATAAACCTATTGCTAATTTTACTACTAACAATGTGTCTCCTACCAAAGGACAAACCATCATTCTAAGAAACACATCTGCCAATGCTCCACGTAATTTTAAATGGACTATAACACCATCTAATTACACATTGCAAAACAATTCATCACTTACAGATAGCACCATTTATGTCAGTTTTTCTCAAGCGGCTTCATACACTGTTAAATTGTGGGTAAATAACATTGTTGGCAGCGACTCCATGACTAAATCGGCTTACATCAGTGTAAGTACAATAACAGATAAACCAAGTGTTGAATTTACAGCAAGTAAAACAAATCCAACCTTTAATGAGGTCATTTCTTTAATCGACTTAAGTGCTAATGAGCCTAGTTCATGGACATGGAGAATTACGCCAAATACTTATTTGTGGACTAATGGCACCGACTCTAACAGCAGAAACCCTTCAGTAAAATTCACCAATGGAAGTAATTATACTGTTACATTGATAGCTAGCAATGGACAAGGCAGTAACCAATTGACTAAAGCAGAATACATCAAAGTAAACACCTCAAACAACAAATTGATAAGTCTTACAAACAATGCATTCATCTATCCTAATCCATGTTCTAACGACTTACATGTATTCAGCAATGTTCCAGTTACAAGAATAGAAATATTAGACATCAATTCAAAAGTGGTTTTAATGGACGACAAGCTAAATCTAAATATAGCTCATTTGGAAAATGGAATTTATTATGTAAAAGTAATTACATTGAATTCAGTCATTACAAAAAAATTAATCATTCAACACTAGAATGATTAAACACTGAATCGGCTAGAGCAAATGCTTCATTGAATTTAGTTTGGTCGATGTTTAATTTTACATTTTGAGATTTTAAAAAATCAATAAGGGATTCAGTAGGTAAATTCCCTGTAAGCTTATCAGCAGCAAAAGGACAACCACCATACCCTTTCATTGCAGAATCAAATCTGTTGCAACCACTTTCAAAAGCCGCTTTGATATTTTGCAAATAATTATCAGGGCGTGTATGCAAATGGACCCCTAATTCTAAATGAGTGAAATCTTTTTTTAATTGATTAAAAATTTTGCTTATTTGATTTGGTTTTGCTGCACCAATGGTATCTGATAAACTGATGATACGAAAGCCGTTATCACTCAATTTAGAAACCCAATCATACACAATGCTTTCCGACCATTTTTCATTGTAGGGATTGCCAAAACCCATGGATAAATAAACGACAGATTCTTTGTTGTGAGAATGAGCAATTTTATTGATGTTAGTGAGCGAATTGAAAGACTGTTGTATGGTTTTATTGGTATTTCTCAATTGAAAGGTTTCGGAAATACTAAAGGGAAACCCCAAATAAGAAATGCTATCAAATTCAGATGCATTTTCTGCTCCAATTTCATTTGCTACTATGACTAATAATTTAGTATTTGATTGGCTCATGTCAATTGAATTGAGCACTTGAGGAGTATCGGCTAATTGAGGAACTGCTTTAGGAGACACAAAACTACCACAATCTAACACATCAAAACCAACATTAAGAAGAGAATTGAGGTAATTCACTTTACTTTGAGTAGGAATATGAAAAGATAGTCCCTGCATGGCATCTCTGGGGCATTCAATCAATTTAACGTGCATGTGACAATAAATAAAGTGCGAATATACAAAGCAAGAAACATGTTGCAAAATATTAAAGATAGCAACTGGTTATATAAAGAAAGAGATTAAAATAATTATTAGGTTTATTTAGCTTTATAAAAATCCTCAATATGCCCCAACAATTTTGAATACAATTTCTTGGATATTTCCAATTTGGATTTATTATCAAAATGAACAATGGCTTTGTCCTTTTCTTTTGTTATTTCTGTGATGTTAAGTAAATTGATGGTATTGTGCCTATTTGTCCTTATAAAATTTTCACTAGTCAACATTTTTGTAAATGTTAAAATATTTTTAGAAACTTTAATGTTTCTTGATTTAGTTAAGCAAACTATAGTATAAGCTCCTAAGGCATCTAAATAGTTGATTTCATTTACATCAACTATGACTACTTTTTTGTGGGTGTTAATAAAAATTTTTTCCATGGCATGTTTGATTAATTAGTGTTTCCATGCATTGTTATTTTATAAAAAACAAGGGTGACGTTTCCTGTCACCCTTGTTTAGAGTATTTTATTTTATGATGCTCAATTTTTGAGTTTCTATGCTTTCACTAGATTTAATTCTTACAGTGTAAACACCTGCTGTGTATTCGCTTGTTTTTATCGCTGTTTCTACCCCATTGAATTTAGATTGATACACTACTTTTCCATTGAGGTCTGTAATGGTTACTTCCCCATTGATTAATCCCTCGCTCAAAGTTATTTTTACATGGTTAGTGCTTGGATTTGGCGATATTGAGAATAAACTGTTGTCAGTAATTAACCCTGTTTTTTGTATGCTAACTACCTGACTCAATTTATTGATGTTATTTAAGCTCACAGCTTCAATCTGATAATAAATTCTTCCCTCTGATAAACTTGAAATAGGGTCGTAATAAACGTATTGAGCTTGTTGGTTCAATCCATTTTGTGCCATTACATATCCAATTTTAGTGAATGTTGCTTCATTCTCTGTTCTGCGGTAGATATCAAATCTCAATGTGAATTTATCGGCATTGGTTACCCATTGTACCTTTCCATTCAAGTTGTTTAAGTTTGTAGCCTTTACAGACAAAAACTCAATTGGCAAGGCTTGGTTAAAGGCACTTTGAACCACACCACCACAAAAACAGTTGGCAGATGCATCGCCAGTGTCTATCACAGTGTACATAGGCAAACTTGGGCTTGGTGGATACAAGTTGTTTTCAAAACTATCCATGAATGATACCGAACCACTTGTTGGTATGCTCGAACCTAATACGGTAGTTTTTACAAGGGCATCAATTCCTTTTTCATAAGTTAAGTTGTTGTTGACATCCATGAATGTTTTTAAAGTAACACCTGTACCTGCTGCAACATAAGTACTGGTATTTAAGACATTGCCCCCAAACACATATTTATAAAAACTTGGATACACATAAGTGCTGCTGTAGGCATCGAAAATTAGATTGGCTTTAACAACATCAAATGGTCTCTGACTACCACCTAATGATACTGTAGCATTTGGGCAAGTTCCTGCTCCGCAAGTTATGGTAATTTTTTGTAATACATCAACTTTAACTTGTTCTCCAGTGGCACAAGATGCTTTATCGTCTGCACTCATGCTATATGTATACAATAGAGTATCTCCTCCATTGCCTGCTGTGCTTGGATATTGCCATTTTAAATACTTGAAGTTACCTATTATAGTTTCAACTGGGGTAACAGTTCCAGAAGGACAAAACGCTCCATTACAAGTAATTGTGCCTGATTTTACAGATTTTGGTATTCTTAATGTTAAACTATCAGTAGGTGTTGGTGAAGAAGCTCCTACTTTTTCTAATCTTATTCGTACAGGAGCTGTTCCTCCACAACCTTCTACTCTACCTGATGTAATAACGACATCGGCTAGGTATGGTCTTGATACTCCAGACACATTTAATACAAACCCACTAACAGGTGTGTTATCTCCTATAGCTCCTGCTCCACAAGCAGACAATGCTCTTTGGGTGGCTGTCCATTGGTCGCCACTTATCAAATCACAATTAGGACGCATTTTAAGTCTTAAAATTACTCTTCTGGTGGCATTAGTACCTAAAGCTGTACCTTTTAAACCCTTGGATGTGCTGAATGAATCTGGGTCAATTTGATTTAAATCTAATGTGATTTTACCTGTAGAAATTTCTGCCAATATGGCTGTATTAGCAGCTGAACTAAATCTTCTTGGGGTGCTTCCTATTGGGTATTCAATGTATCCACTATCACTTACATAATCTAGAGCAGTGTTTCCGTTTAAACCAATTGGTAAATTAAGAATTTCTTTTACATTAAAAATATTACTGGCTTGTGTGCTTTGAATTTCTATTTCAACTGGGAAAGATTGACACATGTTTACTGTACTTAAACTATAGGCTGTGCTTGATGCATTGCTTGGATCACTTGGAGTTGAAGCCAAAGCAGTTATTGCTGTTTGAATGGCACTTGGTTGAGTTGCCAATCTTAAGTTAATTGGACTATAAGAACAAATTGTGGTATTAAATGGTACTGATGGGTAGGCAGAACATGAAAAACCATAATATACCTGAATACTGTCAGTGCCACAAACTGTATGTCTAGCAAAAACCGTATAATTATTAGTTGTATTATTCAAATTTCCTAATCTGAAAAATCCATTGGCATCTGCTAAAATTACTGTGCTTCCTAGTTTTAAACTATCTACTTGAACCAAACCGCTATTGCTTACAAAACTCACCCATGTAAGTGGACTAGCAATACCCGCTGCTTCTCTGACAGCCAAAGGCCATTGAACAATATTGGTATATACATTTTGCGTTGGGTTACTGCTATTAATTAATAATTGTGGTAAAGTAGAACGCATAATATGATGACTTGGACCAGAAATAGTATAGGTTGGAGCGATATTAGTTAAAGTGCTCACTACACCACCCAATGTTCCACTTGCAAATCTACCATTTAGTGTGATTAAATTGCTTACTTGACAACTTGATTTAGTATGTACAAATAAATCAAATGTATATCCATCATCACCAGGTAAAAGCGAACCTCCATCTGGTGTGAATCTTGAACCTACATTTACTATTAGTGTATCATTGCTTATGGTGTGTGGTATTGTACCCAAATTTACAGTTGCAGAACTGCTGGTAGTAGTGTGGTATCTAAATTGTGCACGAACACTGTCCACTGAATAACCTATTGGAGGCAGCCATTTGTATTGTTTTGGATAAGTTAAGGGTTTGTATTCATATTCCCACATATTTTGAGTATTCGCTGTTGAATTTTCATATGTTTGATATACAATTGGTAATAAAACTACTTGATTACAACCTACAAATTGTGCAGTAGGGTTTTGAGGATTAATTACTGTACGTGCTATTTTTACCCCTAAATAATCTAAGCCAGCTCCACAGGTTCTTCTAACGGATGTATCAGCACTCACAGGATTGGCTAATTGAGAACCATACATAGCTGGAGTTAAGCTCCAAGAATTTGAAGCATAACCATTAGCATAGCCTATTGAATTTCTCAAAAGTAACTCTAATCTAATTTTATCGCCATCTTTGTAAGGGCGACTATAACTTAAATTAAATCTTAATGTGTCTGCCCCAGAACGAGTACCGTTTCCTACAGTCCAACTGGTGTCTGGCAAACTGGCTCTATCAACATAAACTGTTGCACCTAAATTGGTGTAATTAGTAAAAAAGCTAGATGGTGTATAAAAACTTGCAAACACATAAGGAAATTGAGTATGCGGTCCACTAGTAGCAGCATTTACAATACCATACCAAGTTATAATAGCAGTGTCAGCATTGGCAGTGTTTTTGGTGTCCACTTTACTCATATCAATAATGCCACTTCCATCGGGCTGTCCATCGTTGTTGTTATCTGGCAATCCATAATTTTTACGCATACTTTTAAAACTATCTAATTTAACAATACCAAGAGGACAACAAGGAGGACAATTATAATAAAATCTAGCTGTATTACAATTATTTTTATTATAGTTACAACCTAAAGAACTATCTAATTGGTATGCACTTTCCCAATTAAAATCTAAATATCCTGCTGCGCATGAACCACAGGCAGGTGCAGCAACTTTTACTTCCATAACAGCACCACCTTGAGAACTTGCCGGTACACCATTAAAGAAATATTCGTTAGTGCCTGAATTATAACTACTTGGATTGTAAGTGGTAGCGCCTATTTTAACAATTACACCACTGCCACTGCTATTATCAATTGTAAAGCCAGCAGGTGGGGTAAAAGTTATTCTCATTTTTTGGCGAACAGAAGCAGGTGAATGCCCTGATTGATTGAATGTGTATTTGAAAGTGCTGGTGGTTCCGCCTGTTATTGAGCCAGGTGTATTGTTAGTTGTTTGAGCATCCCATAACCCATAATCTCTAATAGTATTTAAAGTACTAGTAAATGTTATTGAATTACATCCATCTCTATAGGTTAAATTTTGGTCTATAACTGGCATTCTTGGTGCAGAATATGTAGATTGAGTACAACCTCTATTTGCTACAAAATCAACATTACAAGTGGTAGAGGTAGTTAATACATACAAGGTATCGCCAGCTGCAAGTACAGGCACTATAAAATTGACTCTGGCAATGGTGGCTCCACAACCAAAAGCACTACCTGTAGTTGCTATGTTTGAAAAAGCGCTTGGTTTAACCCATGAACCATTTCTGCCTATTTTGTATCTTAAAGCAGAAGTATCAATGTTTCTTAAACCAGTAGGAGAATATCCAACTCCTGGATAACCTTGGTAAGTACTAATATTGACATTTGTAGCAGGTCCGCCAGTGTTTCTATATATTGCAGTATCTTGTTGTAAATTACCATAGCATTTTAATGCTTGTTGGATTCTACTAAAAACTAAGTTTGGACTGGCTGGAGCAGAAATTCCCAAACCTGCTATTGCTGATGTAGTTTGGCAAAAATTATTGTTACAACCCCATTTAACTAATAAATTACTTGATATACTAAACCCTACTCCACAATTTTGAGGCACAATTTGATAACGAAGCACAAAACTTTCACCATTCTCAAATAAAGTATCTCCATCGCCAATTTGTTGAATTTGTGTAGCAGTTAATCTAAAAATAAATGAATCAGCTTTAACCGTAATTTGACCATTTGGAATGGTATAATTAACTCCACTTGGATTTATTCTGCCAGAGCCTGTAACAAAACCTAAAGCACCAGATGAAAATGCATCAACAGCTATAATATTGCTTGTTGCACCTAATCCTCCATTGGTTATAGTCATTACTCTTGTAACAGTAGCTCCCACATTAGCAGGGCTAGGCGAGTTTGAAACACCAGTTAAACTTAAATCTGGAGCATTGCCATTAAATGAATTTGTAGCACTTAGATTCATGCTTCCTGTACCTTCATAAAAAAACAAACTATCTAAAGCTGTAAAGCTGCTGCTGCCTGATCCACAAGTCGCTTTTTGTCTAAACCCCATTCTAAGTACAGAAGAGGCTGTGCTGTTGGCAAAAGTAATTCTGTGTCTGCCATTTGATTGTAATCCTGCGTAAGTGGCAGAATTGGCACCACCGCTGACAACAGTAAAATAAGCTAATCCTTCCCAGGTAAATCCTGTTGGAAGTTTAACTTCTAAATAGGAACCAGTTGTTCCTGTGCCACTGATAGAAAATTGTAATCTGACAATTTCTGGTTTCAAACAAGTTTGCACATTGGTTGCAAGTGCAGTGTCGGTGACTGTGACGGCTTTACTCAGTTGTGGCAACATGAGCAAAAGCATGATCATTGTTAATTGTGTAATTTTTGATTTCATTTTATTGTTGATGTGATTAAATTTTTTAAAGCATAAAAAAACCATATCGAAAAACGATAGGGTTTACTAAAGAAGTGATAAGAAAAATTTTTGTTAAATTATTATACTCTCTCTCTCTCTCTCTCTCTGCAATAGTCATGCCAAAATTACTACATTTTGTATAAATCATGGCTTTATTTTGACTAACTATTAACATTTTTTTTGCAAAGATATATTTATTGTTTTAAAGTAAAAAAATTTATTTTCCAATATCTATCAAATATTGTACTTTTTCTGAAGTACTATTTTTATTTTTAGCAAAATGTGGAATGAGATTGATTTAGTGAAGGCACTCTTTTTTACAATCTTCGCCAAGTAAGGGCTTATTTTATAATATAAATTTACAAACATTCTCCCTGATTTGGAATTCAACAAAAATAAATCTCGAAATTGTCGAAAGAAAACTACCTCAGAGGCATTTGGTGATCCAAATGTTGCCGTAGCTATATAACAATTACTGCTATTACTATTTTCAGCCTTCAATGCTGCTAGCGTTGTCGACGCAAAAGAATTTCCGTGCTTTGCAGACCTTTCAAGGTATTCCTGACCTTTAAGCTGATCTCCCTTTTCAATATAATGCATTGCAATAAAAAATTCCGCTCCACTATCACCTTGATCTGCTGCCTTATATAATAATTGTAAAGCTTTATGCTCATCTTTTTGCACGCCTTGTCCCCCAAGTAGACACACAGCATATAATCTTTGAGATTGGGCCAAGCCATTCTCGGCTCCTCGTTTAGAATATTGAGCAACCTTATATGAATCTTGAACGCAACCCATGCCACTAAAGTAGCATAGAGCTAAATTACTTTCGGCGTTTTGACTTCCAAGTTCATACGCTCTTTCAAAATATTGAAATGCCTTAAATTGATCTTCGTTTACTCCTATGCCGTGTAGATAAGCATAACCCAGATCATTTATTGCATCAGGATGTCCTTGTTCAGATGCTAATCGCAATAAGCTAATACCTTTTTGCTCATCCTTAAGAACAAATGTCCCCTCTGCATAAAAGCACCCCAAAAAATATTGGGCATCTGCAAATCCCTTTTCGGCAGCACCCCTCAAGTATTTTAACCCTTTTGTGATATCTTGTTCGATATCCTCACCCCCTAAAAGTAAACTTGCATATACCGTCATGGCTTCAGGATTTTCCGATTCTGCTGCCTCGATAAGTTGTTGTAATTCTTTATCCATGATGGATC
>CAYVDH010000123.1:0-10787 GCA_964450355.1 uncultured Flavobacteriaceae bacterium | reverse complement strand
TTTTAATTTGTTCTGTTGTGATTTATTTTACAGTTCAAAGTGTAAACAGTAATTTTAATGAAAGACAATTTGATGAATTAGATAAAAAACTAACTCAAATCATCAATGAAGTTCAAATTGGAATTGCCAAGGGAAATGACCGCAGTTTTAAAACCTTAATTAAACACCTTTCTAACAATTATGATGTAGAAATAAATTACTACAGCAAAGAAGGAAATTTGATACAAACAGGAAACGAGAACATGTATGAACAAGGCTGGTTTTTACCTGTAATCAATCCTCAAGCATTCCGTGAGCTCAACAAAAACAAGCTGTATTACTACAAACAAAATGAGAAAATTGGTGAGTTGAAATACATTTCGTATTACAATGCCATATTTGATGAAAAACGCAATTTAGCAGGTTACATTCATTTGCCATATTTTTCAAAATCAAATGATTTAAAAAGAGAATTCTCTAATTATCTTGGCAGCTTAATCAATGTATCCACTTTCTTAATTGTGTTTACTTTGTTATTGGCAAGTTATGTTGGGAAAGGACTAGTAAAACCTCTAAAAATAATAATCAATAGATTAGCTCAAATTAAACTTGGTTCTCAAAATAAACCAATTGAATGGAATCAAAATGACGAAATAGGTCAATTGGTAGATCAATACAATTTGATGCTCAAAAAATTGGAAATAAATACTGAAAAATTAGCTAAAAGCGAAAGGGAAGGTGCATGGAAAGACATGGCAAAACAAGTAGCTCATGAAATAAAAAATCCATTGACACCAATGAAACTTCACTTGCAACATTTGCAATTGGCCATTCAAAGAGAAGATGATAATTTAATTCCTAAAATTAAAAACATTTCTCAAATGCTGATTGAACAAATAGAACATTTAAGCAAAATGGCAGAAGAATTTTCATCGTTTGCTAAAATGCCAATTTCAGTAATGGAATTATCCAACTTGCCACACCTCATTGAAAATTCTATTCAATTGTTTGATTTAGATGAAAATGTTGAATTTGATTATGTAAGTCAACATCATATCATTCAAGTGTACGTAGATAAAGATCAATTGAACAGGGTGTTTACAAACATCATTAAAAATGCAATTCAAGCCAAAGAAGAGGATAAAAAATGTAAAATTAAAATAGAAATATCTCTTTATCATGATAAGGTAGTAGTTTCATTCCAAGACAATGGAAAAGGAATAGAAGAGGAGTTAAAACCTAAGATTTTTAATCCAAATTTTAGTACAAAAACATCTGGTATGGGCTTAGGGTTGTCTATTTGTAAACAAATCATCGAAAATTTTAATGGAACTATCAGTTTTGAAAGTCAACTCAATATTGGAACTACATTTTACGTTGAGTTACCAATAGTGAATTAATGTCATTAACAAGAGCAATATTGTGTGGTGTATTATTTTTGTTGAGTTCAAACAAAATTCAAGCTCAATTATTAATTAAAAAAAACCTCATTATAGGTGATACTTTTGTTTTGTTGGATTCTAATTTAATCATCGAAAATTCCATAAAAATTAAATACAATCAACAGCTTTTCACGGGATTTAAATTTGTTCAAGCCAATAATGGTATTGTTTTTAACGATTCCATGTTGAATAAACAAATTGAAATTGTTTACAGAACTTTTAATTTAAATTATAAATTTCAATACAGCAACAAACCAAAAGAACTAATAGAACCAATATTCAATGAGAAGCCCCAGTTTTATACTCCTTACCAAGAAAACAATCAGGCTTTATTGTTTTCTAACGGATTAAATGTAAATGGAAACATTGCTAGGGGACTCGGTTTTGGGAATAATCAAGATGTAGTTCTCAATAGCAATTTGAATTTGCAATTAGGTGGTAAATTAGGAAATGGTTTTTCAATACTAGCTGCCATTAGCGATGAAAATAATCCAATACAACCCGAAGGCAATACACAACAAATACAAGATTTTGACAAAGTTTATATTACGTTAATGAAAGACAGTAATTCTCTCACTGTTGGAGATGTATTGATGAAAAATATCAATGAAAATTATTTTTTAAAATTTTATAAAAAATCAAGAGGATTACAATTTGACTATAAATACTCAAATTACCATTTGCAAAGTGACGTTGCCATTTCTAGGGGAAGA
The DNA here is from genome assembly GCA_964450355.1 of uncultured Flavobacteriaceae bacterium. Lineage (GTDB taxonomy): Bacteria > Bacteroidota > Bacteroidia > NS11-12g > UBA955 > CAYVDH01. Next base: position 8,653 of record CAYVDH010000123.1, on the reverse strand, counting down.
TTTAGCAGAAATGAAATTCAGGGTATTGAAGGTGTTCAGGGGCCTTATAGACTTAATGGAGTCAACAATGAATTGAACATCATTGTCATATCTGGAACAGAAGCTGTTTACATCGATGGTAAAAAGTTAAATAGAGGACAACAAAATGATTACGTGATTGATTACAATGTAGGGGAAATTACGTTTATGCCTAAACAATTAATCACTAAATTCAGCAGGATTGTCGTTGAATTTCAGTACAGTGACCGAAACTATGCTCGTTCTGTAGTGTATTTTGGAAATCAATTGAAATTTAAAAATTGGACTACAATAGTCAATTATTTTTCTGAGCAAGACAATAAACAACAATTAACCGATACTACCAATAAAAATGCAATACAAAATGCACTTGAGTTGTCTGGAGATAAAAAAGTTATTTTTAAGAATGTGACTAAATTTTCGAATTTTACTAACGAAAGAGTGATGTATCGTATTAGAGATTCGCTAGGATATACCATATATGTTCACAGTAAAACAGATGTAGGTGATACAGCTTATTTTAATCCAGTGTTTTCTTTTGTGGGTAATAATTTAGGCAATTACATTCCTATAGCTTCATCAACCAATGGAAGGGTTTATGCATGGGTAAGTCCTATAGGTGGTGTACCACAAGGAACTTATGAACCTGTAGTTGAATTGATAGCACCTAAAAGAAATCAGATGTTAACTTGGTCTAATTTTTTTCAACTAAATCCATCGTTCCAAGTTAAACTTGAAGGAGCATATTCAAATAACAATGAAAACACATACAGTGTGTTGGATAAAAAAAATGACGATGGATTAGGATTGTTTGCAGAAATGATTCATCAAGTAAACAAACATGATAATTTAAAAATAAAAAACAATTTCAAGGTTGAGATGGTTAATCAAAATTTTAAATTCATTGAAAGGTATAGAAATGTTGAATTTAATCGAATTTGGAACAGGCAATTAAATAATTCAGTAAGTAAAATTCAACAGAAAGAAATCATTACATCTGCTGTAAGTGAGTGGAACATTAAACAACATTCAGATATCAAATTGGAATTCAATAATTACTTAAAGGGAAATAGTTTTAAGGGCAATAGATTGCTTTCTGAATATGGATTTAATTACAATAACGCATCATTGAGATTGAGTTATGATCATGTTTCAACAAATGAAAAGTTAGACAGTTTTACCAATAAAAACTTTGCATCTAAAATTTTAGGTTCTTTAGAATATAAATTTAAAAATCACAGTGTAGTATTCAATCATGTCTTTGATGAAAGCAAATTCAAAATTGACACAAACAGATTGCTATCTAATTCATTTAAGTTTTTTGAAAACAAATTAATTTTAAATTCTAATAACAGCCAAAATTTATTTCAATATAAAATTGAAGCTAGTGAAAGACAAGATTTTTCACCTTTAAATCAATTGTTTTCCATTCATACCATCGGAAGAAATGTCAACACAGAATTGTCTTATTCCAATAAAAAAGGAAATAGAATTAATGTCATCAATGCATACAGGTATCTGAAAACTATTCAATCTAATACAAACGAGGATGTCATTTTGAATAGAATTGAATACAATGCCAATTATTTTAAAAGAGTAGTAAACCTTAGTACTTATTATCAAATTGGAAATGGACGTGAACAAAAGAAACAATATTCTTATGCCTTGGTTCAAGCAGGTAATGGTGTATATCAATGGGTTGATTACAATGCCAACGGAATTGAAGAAATAAATGAATTTGAAGTAGCAGCTTTTCCTGACCAAGCTAAGTACATAAAATTGTTTTTACCAACCAATGAATTCATTAAAAGTAATCTTATTGAACTAAACCAAACTCTAAGGTTGCAAGCTCCAAGTGCATGGTACAGTAAATCTAAATTGAAACAATTTTTAACTCGATTTAATACCATATCGTTGCTTAAAATCGATCGCAAAATGACAGACAACAGATTTCAATCCGTCATAAATCCATTTTATTCCAACATTACAGATACCTCGTTGATTTCGATTAGCAATTTGTTAAAACAAACCAGTTTTTACAATCGCAACTCTGGTAAATTTGGAGTGGAACACAACATTCAATCATTAAAAAGTAAAATGTTGTTGAACAGTGGTTTTGAGTCGAGAAAAATAGATAAACAAAATGCTATCATTAGGTATAATTTTTCAAAACTAATGAATTTAGTGACCAATTTAGAATTGACCCAAAAAGAAACTAGAAATCAATTTTTCAATGAAAGAAATTACAATTATTTAGCTCAAAGAATACATCCAGAACTTTTCTTTCAAACAATTAAAGGTTACAGAATAGGGCTGTTTTATGCCTATTTAGAAGCCAAAAATGATGAAAAATATGGTGGTGAGAAAGCATTTGTCAATGAATTTGGTATTGAATCACGCTACTTTATATCAGGTAAAGGAAACATTGATTTAAAAATTTCGTCTATTCAAATTCAATTTGATGGTAACAACAACAGTCCATTGGCTTTTGATTTATTGAATGGGTTGAATAAAGGTAAAAACTTAACTTGGAATTTAAATTTAGGATTAAAAACAAAAGGGAATGTTCAAATCAATGTGTCTTACAATGGAAGGCAGAGCGAAAATTCAAAAACCATTCACATTGGCAGAGCAGAAGCTAGGTATATTTTTTAAATGAGATTATTTTTTAATGTAAACGAAAGCATCGTTAACATCTGATGAAGTCTTAAAATAATAAATTAATCTGTATTGTTCACTCATGTGTTGTTTGTATTCATCGATATAATTGTGAGTATTTTGAATCAATATTAGGTCATATTTACGGTTTTTAAAATCTTCTATCAATTTATATTTTTCTCTGTCCAATAAACAGGTAGAAGGGTCGAACCACAAAGGTAATTTTGTAGTTAATGGCATGTTAAGTATTTCAACAAGTGGAGTAAGTTCCGTCATGTTTAACATGGATTTACAATGATAAAGTTGAACAATTTTTTTTAGTGTGTCAATGTCATTTGGGACATTTGATAACAAGTAAGTTCTGCCAAATATTTTAGAAGATTCTTTTTGGTCTGCCCTTATAGATTTTTTTTCAATTGGAGTGTAATCATAATACAATGCTTTATTTTCTGTGATTTTCAAATACCTAGTTGGAACTTTATTGAAAACAAAAACAATCATAATGAATAAAGCAGAGTAATTAATCCATTTAATGTACTGGTTGATGTTGCTAATGTATAAGTAACCTAATATGGAGATAAAAACCCAATAATAACCTGTACTAAAATAGGATAATCCACTTAATCTAGAGGTAACATAAGCCGATAAAATAAAAAACAAGCAAATGAAAATACTTTTAAAAGGTGTTTTGTTTTTATTAATGAAAAGGTAAACTGATAAAATGACAGTTATAATGACTGAATACACGATGGTTTCATCGATGGTGTGTTGGTGAAACTCAAATTCATTTTTGCCAAAATAATTGAAATGTTTTAAATTGAATTTTAATCGGTGAAATCGGCTCTGAAAATAAGGTTGACCATGGTTGAACCAATACAATAATTCATGAGGTTTAAACCACAAAATAAAAGTAGAAATGGATATTAATAAGGTGAAAAAGGAGAATAAAACGGATTTGATTTTTTTATTGAATAATAAATAAATGGAAAAACAAAATAGAAAAATTGCTGACAAAAATCCATAATCTTGTTTGGTAATGAGGCATAAAAAAACAAAAAAACCAGAAAGGATGCCATAAACAGAATGGTGAAAAGATTTAATACAAAAATGAACTGTAAATAACAACAGCATCAAAGCAAAGCTATTGTACCATAAGTATTTAAAGTTCAATAAATAAGAAATTAAAAAAATGATTGTAAAACAAGAAGTTTCAAAGAAATTAAATTTGAATGATTTTAAAATTTGAAAAAGTGCTACAAAGCTTAAAAACTGAACTAGTATGCCACAATATAAAATACCGTTAAAAGAATATCCAAATAGGAATTGATAAATAGAAGGTAAAATAAAAACAGCTGGCCCCATAGGGATTCCAAAATCTCTGTAGGGTAATTGTCCATGATTAAGACGATATGCCCCTTCCCAAATGATGCTGTAATCTCTAAAAAATAAATATTTACCTAAGAAAGCAAAAAGAATTAACACCATAAAAACAGAAATAAACAAAACTGCATTTTGAATTTGATTTTTATTTATTTTTACTAATAAATTCATTATTAATGTTTTTTGGTACAATAATTGAACAAAATTCAATTAATTTTGATACAAATAAAAGACAAAAAAAAATGAATATTGAAAAAGTATTTGAAAACAATAAAAAGTGGATTGAAGAAAAGCTCATGATAAACAAAGATTACTTCAATCAATTATCAAAAGGGCAATCGCCTGAATTTTTATACATTGGATGTTCTGATAGCCGAGTTACTGCTGAAGACATCATGGGAGTGGAACCAGGTGAAGTATTTGTACATAGAAACATAGCGAATTTAGTGAACAATGTAGATTTGAATGTCATGTCAGTATTGAATTACGCCATTGTACACCTTAAAGTAAATCATGTAGTCATTTGCGGACATTATTATTGCGGTGGAGTTAAAGCCGCCATGCAAGCTAAAGATTTGGGCATATTAAATCCATGGCTTAGAAATATAAGAGATGTATATAGGTTGCACAAAGAAGAACTGAATGCCATTCAAAATGAAGATGACAAGTACAACCGTTTAATAGAACTCAATGTTCAAGAGCAATGTGTTAATTTGATAAAAACTGCTGCTGTTCAAAGAGCATATAGAGAAAGAGGCTTACAAGTACACGGTTGGGTATTTGATGTTAAAACAGGAAAATTAATAGATCTTAAAATAGATTTTCCAACCATATTAGAACACATCATGGAAATATATAAATTAGAAGAATAATGAAAAACTTAATTATAACAATCTACATTCTTTTCCCTTTGTTGGTGTTTTCACAGAACAAAGCTGACACCTCATACAATATTGTTGTTTTTAATAAATCCAAACAACAAATTAGTTTAACAATAGAAAGTGGTTCATCCATTAAAGTTAAAATGAGTAATGAGAAAGTGTATAAAGGGAAAGTTAAATTTATAAACGATTCACAATTTTACTTTTTAAAAACCCCAAATGAAAAACTCAACTTGAGCAATGTAGTATATATCAGAAAAATAAAAACTGAAAAAAGAGCTGTAGGATTAGGATTAGCTGGAGTAGCTACTGTATTGGCAATAAAGGGTGCTTTTTTTTCAGATAATTCAGGAAATATTATCGATGATGGTATTGGTTATTTAATAATAAGTGAATTTGTTTATGCATCTTCAATACCATTTTTTATCAATAAAAGATACAAAATGGAAAAATATCAACTCAAAACTCAAAGAGTAATTAAACAATTGACAAATTGAAATTGTCAATGTACAAATTAATGTACAAAACTTGTGAATTGACAAGTGATATTAATGTATATTTTTGAATACATATTATATCATGGCAAAAATTTTAGTTATCGATGATGAAAAACCAATAAGGGATGCACTTCAAAACATTTTAACAGCAGAACAATATCATGTTGATTTAGCTGAAAATGGTAAAAAGGGTTTGGAATTATTGGCTGAAAATGCATACGATGTTGTTTTATGCGACATCAAAATGCCTAACATGGATGGTTTAGAGGTAATGGAAAAGGCATCTCAAACAGCAGGAGATGTTCCATTCATTTTAATTTCAGGCCATGGTACCATCGAAATAGCTGTAGAAGCTGTAAGAAAAGGGGCTTATGATTTCATTTCTAAGCCACCAGATTTAAACCGTTTATTAATTACCATCAGAAATGCTGTAGAAAAAAACAATTTAGTAGTTGAAACTAAAGTATTAAAAAGAAAAGTTACTAAAACCAGAGACATCATAGGCGAGACTCAATCCATTGAAAAAATTAAAGAAACCATTGAAAAAGTGGCTCCAACAGATGCTAGAGTTCTAATTACTGGTGAAAATGGTACAGGAAAAGAACTAGTGGCTAGGTGGATACATGAAAAAAGCAACCGTTCTAATGCTCCTCTGATTGAAGTAAATTGTGCTGCTATTCCTAGCGAGCTGATAGAAAGTGAACTGTTTGGACATGAAAAAGGCGCATTTACAACTGCAATAAAGCAAAGAATAGGCAAATTTGAGCAAGCTCATGGAGGAACTTTGTTTTTAGATGAAATTGGTGACATGAGTTTAAGCGCTCAAGCCAAAGTATTAAGAGTGATTCAAGAAGGGATTTTGCAAAGAGTAGGGGGTGATAAATCCGTTCATGTAGATGTTAGAATATTAGCAGCAACCAATAAGAATTTACCTGAAGAAATTGAAAAAAACAATTTCAGGATGGATTTGTACCACCGATTAAGTGTCATCATGATTCATGTACCAACCTTGAATGAAAGAAAAGACGATATTCCTATTTTAGCAGAAAAATTTTTAAAAGAACTGTGTGAAGAAAATGGAATTAAAAAAACATTTATGCCAGCAGCTTTGGATGAATTGAAAAATGTAAACTGGTCTGGAAATATCAGAGAATTAAGAAACGTAGTAGAAAGATTATTGATATTGTCAGGGCCTAAAATTTTACCTGAAGATGTGATTGCCTACAGCAATCCTTCTGTACCTTCCACAAAATCTCAAAATGTGATGTTGGATAAGTTTGATAAATTTCAAGATTTTAAGGAATATGCCGAAGCTATTTTTCTAGAATCGAAATTGAGAAAAAACAGTTGGAATGTGGCTAAAACTGCCATAGAAATTGACATTCAAAGAAGTCATTTGTACAACAAAATAGAAAAATACAATTTAAAAAGAGCTTAATGATTGGAAAGGATTTATCCCTTGCAATTGAATTACTTAATGCTGGAAAATTAGTATCAATTCCCACAGAAACTGTTTATGGACTTGCAGCAAATGCCTTAAATGAAGATGCTGTAATAGCTATATTTAAAGCCAAAAACAGACCATTTTTCGACCCATTAATTGTTCATGTTGACTCCATTGAAAATGCCAAAAAATACACCATTGATTGGACTAACAATGCAGAAAAATTAGCTAACCAATTTTGGCCTGGACCTTTGACATTGTTATTAGAGAAAAATAATTTAATACCTGATATCGTCACCGCTGGCAGTAATAAAGTAGCTATTAGAATTCCTAATCACAGCTTGACTTTAAGTTTGTTAAATCAATTGAATTTTCCACTTGCAGCTCCAAGTGCCAATCCTTTTGGCTATATCAGTCCTACCAAAGCTAGTCATGTAGAAAAACAATTATCTAATCAAGTAGATTATATTTTAGATGGAGGCGATTGTCAAGTTGGTATAGAAAGTACCATCATTGATTGCACCTCTCAAAAAGCTAAGGTTTTAAGGCTTGGAGGATTAAACATGGCTGAATTAGAAGCGTGCTTAGGGTATGAATTGGAATTAAATACCATAGAAAATAGCAATCCACAAGCCCCAGGTCAATTAGATAAGCATTATGCTCCTAACTCAAAATTGATAATAGTTGATGATTTAAATCAAATACAAATCCAAGACCTTCAAGTTGGTGTATTAAGTTTTGGTGAACAATTTAGGTCAAATAAATCTGTATTTGAATTAAACTTAAGCATTCATGGTGATTTAGATGAAGCTGCAAAAAATTTATTTTCCTATTTAAGGGTGTTAGATGAGAAAAAATTACAAGTTATATATACCCAATATTTACCTGATATAGGCTTAGGGAAGGCAATCAACGATAGATTAAAAAGAGCTTCTCAGAAATGATTATTTTTTGGCTTTTAATGTGAATCCAAATGTAGTTCCAATTCCAATGGAGCTTCGCACATTGATGGTTTGATTATGTGCTTCAATGATGTGTTTGACAATTGCTAATCCAAGGCCTGTTCCACCTTTATGCCTTGCACGGCTTTTGTCTGTTCGGTAAAAACGTTCAAATAAACGTGGTAGATGCTCTTCTTCTATACCTTCGCCATCGTCTGATACTTCTATCAATGTGTTGTCGTGCATGTCGTAAAATGAAACTAACACATTGCCATTTTCTTTTCCATAATAAATAGCATTGATGATGAGATTAGTAAGAACCTGAGTGATTTTGTTTATATCTGCAATGACATAAAAAGAATGATCACAACCTTCTTTGATGTTTAATTTAATGTTTCTATTTAAGGCATGAGACAAATTGGTTTCAAATATTTCTTTTGTTAATTCATAAACATCAAATTCAGAGTATTCGATGCTTGAACTAGAGCTTTCTAATTTACTAATGTCAAGTAAATCTTTAACTAAGATGTTTAATCTGTCAGCATTGTTTGCAATTTTTTGAAGAAATTGCATATTCACTTCATTGTCATTAATAGCACCGTCAAGTAGGGTTTCAACATATCCTTGAATTGAGAAAATAGGAGTTTTAAGTTCATGTGAAATATTTCCTAAAAATTCTTTTCGGTATTCTTCATTGGCATGAAGCAAAGCCATTTCCTTTTTTTGATCATTAGCCCATTCTAATACTTGTTCATTTACTTTTTTAATGGGGTCTTTTTCTAAATCTAAATTTAAATTTTTGTCAAATTTTAGCTTTTTTAATGTGTGAATAGT
>CAYVDH010000122.1:0-10807 GCA_964450355.1 uncultured Flavobacteriaceae bacterium | reverse complement strand
TAATGATAAAAGTGAGGGAAGCAAAACTGAATACCGAAATTAAAAATTCAAGTAATTGAACTTTAAAATACAACAAAAAACCAATGAATATTAATGATAAAACCGCAGTGGTAAAACTTGCAATGGTATTGGGGCTTGGATTCTTAATCACACTTCAAATTTATAACCTACACCTTTAATTGTTTGTATAAAGTTATCGTCAAGTTTTTCTCTTATTTTTCTGATATGAACATCAATGGTTCTATCTACAACCAATACATCGTCTCCCCATATTGATTCAAGTATTTGTTCCCTGCTAAATACTTTGCCTGGTTTGCTTGCTAACAAAGACAATAATTCAAATTCTTTCTTTGGAAATTTAAGTACTTTATCTAAATAAGTAACAGTGTATGTTTCTCTGTTTATTTTTAATGTTTCAAATTCGATTTTGTTTTCTAAATTGGAGTCATTATAATTTCTTTTTAGTAAAGCTTTAATTCTAGAAATGAGTACTCTAGGTTTTATAGGTTTGATGATGTAATCATCCGCTCCTGCTTCAAAACCAGCTATTTCACTGTATTCTTCACCTCTAGCAGTTAAAAACACAACTGGGATGTTTTTTAAATCAGAATTTTCTTTTAATGAACGGCAAGTTTCCATTCCATCCATTTCAGGCATCATTACATCTAATAAGATTAAATCAGGTTTCATTTTGTCTGCAATTTTAAGTGCTTCTATACCGTTAGTAGCTGCTATTACAGTAAAATTTTCTTTTTTTAAGTTATAACTTAGTAATTCAATAATATCAATTTCATCATCAACAATTAATATTTTGTAAGAGTTTAATTTAGTCATGTTTTATTTACATAGCAAAGGAAAGACTAAAGTGATAAAAATAAGTTATCACAATGTTAAGAAATGATTATTTTAATAACTCTGCTAACTTATTCTCTAATTCTTGCCCTCTTAGGTTTTTTGCAATGATTTTTCCTTCTTTGTCTAACAATACTGTAAAAGGGATGCCAGATACTTTATACAATCTTGCAGCTGTAGAATTCCATTTTTTTAAATCACTTACATGTTTCCAGGTCAAACCTGAAGAAATTATAGAAGATTTCCAATTACCAGCATTGTCATCTAATGATACTCCATAGATTTCAAATCCTTTGTCTTTATATGCATTGTAGGTGTTTTTTAGGTAAGGGAATTCAGCTCTGCATGGTCCACACCAGCTAGCCCAAAAATCTATTAACACATATTTACCTCTCAATGACGATAATTTTAGTTTATCTCCATCAGGAGTTAATAATTCAATATCTGGAGCGATTTCGCCAATTTCTGTAGATTTATTGGCATTGTACGCTTCTGCAATTTCTACATAATACGTGTTAGTTTTATGGGCAACGTTTTTCTCCATTTTCTCTTTAATGCTTTTTAATTGTGAGCCTTTTTTATCTTCTACTAAATTGTGATAAATGAAATAACCCTCTAATGCAGAATGTTTGGTGATGCATGTGTCATACAAAGTTTCAAGTTCTTTTTGTTTGATCATGTATTTGTATTGTGCTTCTTGAAATTTATTGATGTCTTGTTCGTTGGCTACAGATTGTTCAATTAAACCTAAGTCGCTGTAAATTTGACTGTGTGTTTTAATTGCTTTGTATAAACTAATTGACTTGTTTGCTAATTTACCACTAACAGTGTAATCAACGCCTCGCCCAGTAGGATTGATATTGACAACCAATGAGCAGCCTTTTTCAAGAATAAGTGGCACAGCGGTAGTTGTATTGTATTGTAAATACGCGATACACTCTTCTGTGGTAGTGTTTTTTATTTTAAAATTGCCCAAAGCATCTGTTCTTACCGAATCTAATAATGTTAGTTGAGTAGATTTAAATTTATTTAATACTACCAGGTAATTGCTTAAGCCATTTAAGTTACCTACAATTTCATATGTAATAGTTCCTTTTGGTTTTGGTGCTGGTTTTGATGTTGGTTTTGATGCAATTGTTTTAGTAGTTGATTGATTTGTTTTTTTAGGAGTAGGCTTTTGAGAAAATGCCAATTGAGTAAACAATACGATTGTTCCAATTAAAATGTTTTTTAACATGTTACAAAGTTATAATTAATTTTTAAATTTTAAGATGAAGTTATTGATAAGGGTATATAAGTTATCGATTTATAGTTTCCATTTCTCTCATTTTGTTCAATAATAGATGTAATTTATTTGAATTTGGTTGTATCAGCAATGTATTTAATCCCACTTTTTTTGCTGCTTCCATATCTCTGTCTGTGTCACCTATCATTAAACTTTTGGAAGCCAATATGTTGTATTTGCTTAATGCTTTTTCTAACATCAAACTATCTGGCTTTCTGCAAATACATTTTCCGATGCTTTGGTGGTGAGGACAATAAAAAAATTCAGTGATTAAATTGCCACTTTCCGTTTGAATTTTTTGGTGTAAAATATTGACTAATTGAGAGTCATATAATTTTTTGGCTATTCCACCTTGGTTGGTAATGACTAGGGCTAAATAGCCATTATCTATGGCTAATTTTATGCAATCTACAGCATCAGGCAACAATTCAAAATCTTGTTCATTGGTCACATAATCACCTATTTCTTTATTCAAAACACCATCTCTATCGAAAAAAATTGCTTTTTGCATCAATTGAATTTTTTATAGATGCAAAATAAACACTATTTTGCAACGTTTTTTTAAATTAATAAATTTTGTCACCATATATAGTCATCATACCCACTTACAATGAAATTGAAAATGCTGAAGCCATTGTTCGTAAAACTCTTAGTTTAGAACCACAATTTGACATACTAATAGTGGATGACAATTCTCCTGACGGCACTGCTAATTTAATCAAAAAATTACAACAAGAATTTGTAGGCAGGTTACACCTTTTGGAAAGAAAAGAAAAAAATGGATTAGGTACAGCCTACATTGCTGGATTTAAGTGGTGTCTTCAAAAAGATTATCAATACATTTTTGAAATGGATGCAGATTTTTCTCATAATCCTGATGACTTACCTAAATTGTTAGAACCTTGTTTAAAAGATGGTGCAGGCTTAACCATTGGTTCACGTTACATCACTGGAGTTAATGTAGTGAATTGGCCAATGAGCAGAGTCATTATGAGTTATTACGCCAGCGCTTACGTTCGATTCATTACACGAATGACCATTAGAGACGCCACAGCTGGATTTGTATGTTACACTAGGCAAACTTTAGAAAAAATTAATTTAGATAAAATTAAATTCAAAGGTTATGCCTTTCAAATTGAGATGAAATTTAAAGCAGTTTTAGCCCAAGTTAAAGTTGTAGAAGTGCCAATTATTTTTACAGACAGAACTAAAGGGACTTCTAAAATGAGTAAAAAAATATTTAGAGAAGCTTTTTTTGGAGTTATTGAATTAAAAATTAACAGTTGGTTTAGAAAATCATGAGCAAATTATCAGATTTAAGAAAAGAATACAGCAAAGAATCGTTAGATATCGCTGAAGTAAAAAGTAATCCAATAGAACAATTTAAACATTGGTTTGAAGAATGCATTAATGCAGAACTTTCAGAACCTAATGCCATGGTTATTTCTACTTCTTTGAACAATGTTCCCGAAAGTAGAGTCGTGTTATTGAAAGAATTCAATGACAATGGTTTTGTTTTTTATACTAATTATTTAAGTCATAAAGGCAATCAAATCAATCAAAACAATCAAGTAGCTTTAAACTTTTTATGGCTGGAACTTGAAAGACAAGTTAGAATCAATGGAATTGCCGAAAAATTAGATGATAGAACCAACGATGAGTATTTTTATTCAAGACCTAAAATGAGTCAAATTGGTGCTATTGTTAGCAATCAAAGTGAAATTATTCCAGATAGAACTTATCTTGAAAACAAATTAGAGAAAGCAACAGAACTTTATGAAACAAATCCAATCATTAGGCCTGAACATTGGGGTGGATATATAGTAAAGCCATATAAAATTGAATTTTGGCAAGGCAGGCCAAGTAGATTGCACGACAGATTATTATATGTTTTAAATGATAATAATCAATGGAAAATAGAAAGGATGAGTCCTTAGTGGAAAATTCTTACAAGATATCAGCTAAAGGTATTGAAATTTTTTCTGCAATGGGATATTATCCTTTAGAAGAAAAAATTGAAAATCATTTTTTGGTCAATGTTGAAATTCAATACAGTAAATTGCCCGTAGAAAATGATTTTGTAAATTACGAAGTCATTGTTCAAACTGTGAAAGAGGAATTTCAAAATAAACACCACCTTTTAGAACACCTAGCTTTAGACATCATTAATGCATTGAATGAAAAAGCAAAGGGGAAAAAAAACATCATTTGTGAAATTAAAAAATTAAATCCCGCATTTATAGGGCAAAGAGTAGAGTCATTATCAGTAGAAATTTGTAAAAAATTTGATCATTAATGGAGAAAAAATTGAATAAAATAGAGTATGTAATCAAAGGTCAAGAAGCTAGAAAAATAACACTGGATATAACTTATCCAGAGACAAAAAAATCGTTACCAGTAATAGTATTTGTTCATGGTTTCAAAGGTTTTAAAGATTGGGGGCATTTTAATTGGGTTGCAAATAAATTTGCTGAAAATGGATTTGCTTTTTTTAAATTTAATTTTTCTTATAATGGTATAACTCCAGATAATTTATATGAACTAACAGATTTAGATGCTTTTTCGGAGAATAATTACAGCAAGGAATTAAAAGATTTAGATTTAGTTCTTGATTTTGTTATAGAGCAAGAAGAGCAATTACCAATAAACACAAAGGAAATATACATCATAGGTCACAGTAGAGGTGGAGGTATAGCCTTTTTAAAATCATTAGAAGACAAAAGAATTAAAAAAACTGTATTATGGGCTTCATTGTCTGATTTCGAATCTTTTTTTAGAAATGATACGGTAAAAGAATGGGAAGAAAATGGTGTTGTGATGGTTGAAAACAAAAGAACAAAACAATTATTGCCATTAAAAAAACAATTTTATGATGATTACATCAGCAATAAAAAAACTTTAGATATAAGACAACAAGCCAAATTATTTGACAAACCATTGTTAATTATTCATGGAGACAAAGATGAATCTGTAGATATATCGCATGCCGAATTTTTATACAATACCATACAGCATTCAATTTTTATTAGGGTGGAGCAAGGTGACCATACATTTGGTGCTAAACACCCTTTTAACGAAGTGGAAGATGTAACAGAAATGTTAGAAGAGTTAGTTGAAAATTCAGTAGAATTCTTATTGGATTAATGATTTTAATTTATTGATAATATAACCACATTAATACTGGTTTTTTCTTCTTAGACAATAGACTGTCTAAATACAACATAGTGGAATTACTCACTGCTGGACATCCCCATCCCTCAGCTGTTCCTTTTGGGTAAATTTCGTCATTGGTAACACTTTCCCAGCTATGTAATACAATGGTTCTGCTGTATGCATTGCTATTGGTTTTGTCTAGTCCTTTCATTATGTATTTTACATTGATACCCCAATCACTGTAAGCTCTTCCATACAATTTGTATTTTCCTAATGAACTGCAATGGCTTTCAAATTCGTTGCTAAATTTAGGTTTATTTTTCGTTTCATCACTTCCCCAAGCGCTGTCTCCGCATCCATGACTTACCATAAAACTATCTAATGTTTTTCCATTATAAAGTTGAATGATGAAGCCTCTTTTTAAACCTGAATGGATTTTATAATTGATGACTATAGCTATAGTTGTGTCCATCTTGTGTTTTATGCAAAATGATTTGGCCACTTTAATGATTGAATCGCGGTATATAATACTAGTATTATCATGCTTTACATTAGTTTTAGTATAGTTAATAATTTGTTTTTCATTCACTTTAGAAAAGCAATTGAAAACTAATACAAAAATTAAATAGATATATTTCATTTAATAGCAATTATGTGTTTAACTCAAAACAGGAATAAAAAAGTATTTTAAATGAATAAAAATACAACATTTTAGTTCAATTCTTGATTCAAAGATAACAAGTGAATGAAAACTAATTGACTTTAATTCATTATTTTCGCATTTTAATTTTGTCAAATGAAATATAAATCAATAGATAATCAATTGTTTATAGAAAATAGAAAAAAGTTTGTAGCTCAGATGTTACCAAACAGCATAGCCATTTTTAGAAGCAATTACGAATTTGTAAGAAATGGGGATGCAAGCATGGACTTCAAACAAAATTCTGATTTGTTTTGGTTAACAGGAATAGACCAAGAAGATAGTATTTTGGTATTGTTTCCCGATTCTCCAGAAGCTGCTTACAAAGAATGCCTTTTTTTAAAACAGACCAATGAAACCATAGCTGTATGGGAAGGACATAAGTACACCAAAGAAGAAGCTACTCAAGCATCAGGTATAAAATCAGTATTTTGGAATGATAATTTTGATCAAGCAATAAGACCAAAAATAAATTATGCAGAAAATATTTATTTAACGTTAAATGAAAACGACCGATTTTCATTTAAATCACCCTATTCTGATTTAGATTTTGCTTGTAAAATAAAACGAGAATATCCTTTGCATCATTATCATCGCGCTGCTCCAATTTTACAAAGATTAAGAAGCATTAAAAGTGAGATTGAAATGACCTTAATCAAACATGCCATTGGAATTTCTAAAAAAGGATTTGAAAGGTTGCTAAATTTTGTAAAACCTGGTGTGATGGAATACGAAGTAGAAGCTGAATTAATACACGAATACATTAAAAATGCTGCCACTGGTCATTCATTTCATCCAATAGTTGCATCAGGTAAAAATGCTTGTGTATTACATTATATTGACAACAATTCGGTATGCAATGATGGAGATTTGTTATTGGTAGATTGTGGAGTTGATTATGCAAATTATGCCAGTGATATGACCAGAGTGATACCTGTCAATGGTAAATTTACTGATAGACAAAAGCAAGTTTATAATGCTGTGCTAAGAGTGATGAGAGAAGCCTCTAAGTTGTTAAAACCAGGTACTATGTTGATGGATTATCATCAAATAGTTGGAAAAGAATTGATGGAAAAAGAATTGGTGGATTTAGGTTTAATAACAATGAATGACATCAAAAACGAAGACCCAAATTGGCCAGCATATAAAAAATATTTCATGCATGGTACCAGCCATTTTTTAGGGATTGATGTTCATGATGTTGGCATGAGGTATGAGCAAATGAAAGCTGGTATGTTGTTTACATGTGAGCCAGGTATATATATTAAAGAAGAAGGTATTGGAATCAGAATTGAAAATAATTTAATTTTAACTGATGGTAATCCTATTGATTTGATGGATGCAATCAACATGCCAATTGAAGTAGAAGAAATTGAATCCTTGATGAATAAATAATTTAAAGATGAAATCGTATAAATATTTTTTGCAAGATAAATACGGTAATTCTAAAATTCAAGGTTTAAAATCTCCTTTGTTTTGGTTTGGGTTAGGCATTAAACTGGTTTTAAGTGTATTTTTTGCAAGCCATTATTTGAGAGATTTATTTACACCTTTTGTCAATTATTTTGTCGAAAGTGGATTTCAAAATCCTTATGAGCAATTCAATCAAGGTGGGGTTGAAGAACATTTTCCTTATCCAAGTATCATGTTGTTCATTTTGTCAATTCCTCGAACATTGTTTTCATTTCTATTAAGTCCTGAAATATACAATGCAAGTGCACTACATATATTTTTAATGCGCTTGCCTTTGTTGTTATTTGATTTTATAATATTAGTGGTATTGTTAAGGTGGTTAAAAACCAAACACATACAAGTGTTGTGGTTGTATTGGTTATCACCAATCATACTATATATCAATTATTTTCATGGTCAATTAGACATTATACCTATAGGATTTTTAATCATGGCATTGTATGCTTTGTTTAAAGAAAAGTGGTATGTATCAGCCATTTTATTGGCTTTAGCATGTGCAGCCAAAACAAACATCGCCATGGTGTTGCCATTTTTTGTTATTTATGCTTTTAAAAATAAAAAAAGTTGGATGAATGTGGTGACTACAGTATTGATTTTTTTCATTGTTTTTGTAATAGTTCAATTGCCTTTTTTATTTTCTGATTCATACATACAGATGGTGTATAACAACACTGTACAAACAAAGGTGTTTGATGCGTTTATC
This sequence comes from uncultured Flavobacteriaceae bacterium, assembly GCA_964450355.1. Taxonomy (GTDB): domain Bacteria; phylum Bacteroidota; class Bacteroidia; order NS11-12g; family UBA955; genus CAYVDH01. The sequence continues at coordinate 2,641 of CAYVDH010000122.1, read as the reverse complement.
AATATTGGGAATAATAGTTTTTTATTAGTTATAGGAGCATATATGGCTTTGCTTGTTTGGTCCATGTCTTTCATTAGAATCAATAAAAATTTATTGTTACTTTTTCTGGCATTTAGTTTTGGAGTATTAACCTTATTCATATCTCCTATGCAAGGTTGGTATTGTTGGTTAGTCCCTTTCTTTATTTATTTTGTCATCAAGTTTTCTGAGACTCAAAAAACCATGTATTATGTGTTAACTGGCATGTATTTTCTTTATTTCATTTTATTGCCAAATTCAGATATAAATGTATTTGAAACCCATTCTGAAAGAAACGTCAACATTGCATTTACTTTGCTTCAATCTAGTTTAGCTCTATTACTTTTTTTAATGTATAAAAACGGAATTAATCATTTAATTCTTCAAAAGATAAATTACAAACCCTTTTTAATAGGAGTAGGAGGTGATTCAGGTGCGGGAAAATCGACTTATACTGATTTAATTAACCATGTAGTAAATGAAAAAAACTTAACCATTGTTAGAGGCGATGACATGCATAAATGGGAAAGAGGAAATGAAAACTGGAATAGCATTACACATTTGAATCCCAAAGCCAATGACATTCACAAAGATTATCAGGATACCAAGGATTTAAAAGAAGGTAAATCCATTTACCGAAAACACTACGACCACCAACATGGTAAATTTACCTTGCCTCAATACATATCCAGTAATACGTTAATTGTTTTCGAAGGTTTACACCCTTTTTATTTAAAATCACAGGCAGAGTTGTACGATTTAAAAGTGTTTTTAAACCCTGATGAAACCATCAGAATACAACGAAAACTAAAACGAGATGTAGAAGAGAGAGACAAAGATCCAAACCAAGTTTTACAACAATTAGAAGACAGAAAAGAAGATTCAGATAAATACATCAAAGTTCAACAAAATTCAGCAGACATGGTTGTTCAATTTTGTGAAATAAACCAACAATTATCTCTAAGATTGTTAGTTAAAAATACATTTTATGTTGATCATTTAATCAATGCAATTAAAGAAAATTCTGAAATGACAATTCAACACGATTATTTAGAATTAGGTCAACACAGTATTGAATTTTCAGGAAATATTGACTCAAAAACAATTGAATTAATAGCATACGATCATTTGGAATTGCTAGAAGAATTAGGAATATATAACAGTGAATGGCAAAATGATTACAATGGTATCATGCAATTGTTTACCATGTCACTTATCATTCAATCTTTAAATGATTAACCATGCAAGACTTAATTGATATTTCGCTATCTGTTTCTTTATCTCCATATTATACTCAAGGAGCAGGAGGTAATACTTCAGTTAAAATTGGAGACGAAATGTACATCAAAGCCTCGGGTTTTTTTTTAAAAGACATTGAAAAAGGGTATGTTAAATTGAATTACAATCAGGTTTCTGAACATTTAAATTGCACAAATTATACAAATCCAGATGCAGAATTTAAAGCAGATGTTGAAAATCAAATCATCAATCCCACAGGATTATTGCCAAGTATGGAAACTGGTTTTCATGCTGTTTTAAACAGTTATGTCATTCATACACATCCATTGGCAGTAAATGTATTATTGTGTAGTGATGATGTAGAAAGTAAATTAAAAAATTTGTTTTTTGATGTTCCATTTTTGCTTTTGCCATATCTTAATCCTGGTTATCCACTTAGCAAATCAATTTCAAATTGCATAAAGCAATTACCTGAATTACCAGCATTAATTTTTTTAAAAAACCATGGATTAATTGTTCATTCAAAGGAAAAAGAGCAAGCCATTTTACTACATCAACTTGCAATTAATAGAATTGAAAATCAATACCAATTGAATGCATCCCTCACATACAAGCTGACACTAATAGAGGAAAATGAATACACTTTGCAATCAAATGAGATTCAATCAATCATTGAAAACCCTAATCTTTTGAACAATTATTTATTCCCAGATCAAGCAGTAGTAATAGGAGAAAACTGGGGAGTGAATAACGATACAAAAAAAATAAACATATTAAAAGAAAAAAATTCCATTCAAATATTTGCAAACGAAAAAAATGCGATGGCCATTGCTGAAAATTTAATAGCAGTATCTTACATCCATTTCCATTGTCAACAATTGAATTTTAGAACAACAAGCCTTGCAAAACAAGATGTTGCCTTCATTTTAAACTTAGATACAGAAAAATACAGACAAAACATTTTGAATAAGCATGGCTAGAAGCGTTAACACAGAAGCTGAATTTGAAAACATATTTATTACCACTTCAAAACTTAAGAAAAAGCTTGAATCACAAATAGAAGCTGAAGTAAGGTGGCGTGGTTATTCTGATTTCAAATCATCATTTTTACCCCTGTTAATTTTATTGTATAAAGGTGGTAAAACCAGCATAAGCATCTCTGAATCGGTAGGAGTGACAAAACAAGCTGTGAGTAAAGTCGTCTCTGAAATGACCGAATTAGGTTATTTAAAATCTCAAATCAATAAAACAGACAGAAGATCAACCATTATATTACTTTCTGCTAAAGGGAAAAGAATGGCAATAGAAACAAGGAAATGTTATAATAAATTGATTGAAAATTATAAAAATTTAATAGGTAGAAATAAATATGACCAAATGATGG
>CAYVDH010000121.1:6327-10815 GCA_964450355.1 uncultured Flavobacteriaceae bacterium | reverse complement strand
AACTCTGAGGATAAAAACTTCCCTTTCTTTTTTTATTTATTTAGGACGCTATTGATTTTGATTCCAATAACTGTATTAAGCCTTCAAATCCTGAAGTCTTTCAAGGAATTCATCGCGCTTGCGCACACTTACTTCTACTGATGAACTATCGGACATGGTAATATATGATGACTTGCCCTTGTGGTATTCTGATACATGTTGCAAGTTGATTAAATGTGAATGATGAACCCTGATAAAATGGCTGCCTTCTAATAACTCTTCATATTCTTTTAATCCCTTTGATACCAATATTGGTTTCCTGTTTGTAAAGAAAAACTCAGTGTAACTTCCCGATGCCAAACACCTTACTATGTGATTCGTCTCTACAAAAATATAACCCTCTAGCGTTGGTAATGCAATTTTATTTATCTGGTCTTTTTGTTTAAGGTTTTCAGCAAAATACTTAAAATGATTTAAAGTGCTTTTTTCATTCATCCTTTTTATTGCCTTACTCACAGCATTTACCAGTTGCTCTATATTGATTGGTTTCAATAAATAATCTATTGCCGAAAATTTTATGGCCTTGATTGCATAATCATTATAAGCAGTAATAAAAATAATTTCAAAATTGATCTCATTGAACTTTGCCAACAAATCAAAAGCATTTTCATCCAATAATGAGATGTCCAAAAACACAAGCTGAGGCTTTAATGTGATGATTTTTTCATAGGCCTCGCTCACATTTTTTGCCGTATCCATTATCTCAATATCTAAGCAATACTTTTTAATGTAATCGGTTAGAATTTCTCTGCTGTGTGATTCGTCATCTATAATGATGGTATTGTATTTGGTCATAATTAATAACTTGCTTTTAATTTTAAATTTACTTGAGTGCCAGTTTTGTTGATGTTTGATAAATCTGTAATTGTAAGTCTTAAATCTAAATGGTAGATTTGATTGATGGTGTCTATTCGTTGATTGGTTATGTCAAGTCCTGTTGATTGTTTACTTACCTTGTTTGAATTTATGCCAGGGCCATTGTCTATGATGGTAATGCTTACCAAATTGTTCTTTTCTTGAATATCAATAATCAGTTTACCTGTGTCACTAGCAGTATGTCTCACTCCATGTATTAAGGCGTTTTCAACCAAAGGTTGTAACAACATCGAAGGCAATAATAAGGAATCTGAGTTTATGTTATCTCCAATTTGTATAGAATATTCTGTAGGTTTCTCTAACCTCAATATTTCTAATCCTATGTATTTATCCAATATTTCTATTTCATCAGACAATGTATTAAAACTTTTTCTACTCGAGTTCAATGTTTGCCTTATCAAACTAGCAAAACTTGTCATGTATTTGTTGGCAGATAATTCATCGTGTCTCGAAAAGAAATATTGAATGGAAGTCAAAGCATTAAATATGAAATGGGGATTCATTTGGGCTCTCAGTGCTTGCATTTTCAAATCTGAAATTTGAGAATTGGTTTTCTCTTTTTCTTTGGCCAACTGAATTTTTTTATTGATTATAAAATAGCTTAAACCAATAATCAACAATCCTATACTAACTAAAAACCACCATGTGAGATAATAGGGTGGAAGTATTGTAAAAGTAAATGTCTGTGGTTTTAAAGATGATTTGTTGTCTGAATTTATTGCATACACTTCAAAGGTGTATTTGCCATGTTTCAATCCCACAAAATCAATTTTATCATTTTCGGTATAAGTCCATTGTTGATTTAATCCTATAAGTCTGTATTTGAATTTTACTCCATTTCCGCCTACATGTAATATGCCTGATAAATAAAATGAAATGTTGTTTTGATTGTTTTTTAATTCTGAATAGTTGTTTAAATTGCTGTCTTTAGAATTAATTGAAATGGAATTAATCACAGTTATTGGCAATAAATTGTCATCAATTTGATTGAGGTTAAATGTTACCAATCCCTCTGAACTAGCAGCATAGACAGTGTCATTATTAATGATCAATGAATTGATGTCTTCATAAGGCAAACCGCTGGCTTTGGTGTACATTTTAATTCTACATTTCTGATTATCGAAGTCTAACAATTTTAATCTGTTTATGCCTTTGTTCGAAGAAATCCACATTTCATTTTTGTATTCTAATATGTCTTTGCATATTGAACTTGAAATAAAGTTTTTGTTCATCTCGTTTTCAAACTCAGTGAGATGAATTGTCTTTTTTAAATTGGTTATAAAAACCCCATTGCTGTATGTAGTTACCCAAAGAAAACCTTTTTCATCTTCCTTGATGTCTGAAATTCTTGCCTCATCTAATACAGGATTTAATTTTAGTTTTATAATGGAATCATTTTCATAGTACAATCCCTTTAATCCACCTAAATATAAAATTCCATTTTTAGTTTTAAATGCACAAGTATGCCTTATCTTGCTTCCAGCTTTAATAAGTTCAAATTTTTTATTAAGTATAATAAATCCAATGTGAGTTGCTAATATGATTTCATTGTTGCAGTATTCGATGTCTTTAAAAGCGTATTTTTGTTTAAAATTTATTCGTTCATGTTTGCCATCTTTAATTTTAATTAATATGTTGTCGCCACAACCCAATATGTAATCATCAACTTGAATGAGTTTTAATAGTCTTGTTTTAGTTTGATTTAGTTCAATGTTTAAATTTTTGAATGATTGATGGTTGAATGCACTAATTCCTTTGTTTTCATGACCAATATATATTGAATTTAATTTTGAAATAGATAACAATCTGTCTTCTATTAAATTAGGAGAGTTTTTGGAGTTATAAGTCTTGAAAACATTGCAAGGGAACATGTATATTCCATTAGAATGAGTGTTGTACCAAATGTTTTTTCTTTTATCAATCAACCCATTAAAGATGTTTAATTGGTTGTCAAATTCACCAATAGCTTGATAGCTTGAACCATCTATTTTACACATGCCTAAGTCGTAGTTAAAAGCATAAAGTTGACTAGGGTTATTAATGAAATTAAAGTTTTTAAATGAAACATCATAGGTGATAGAATCTGTTATAAGTAAAGATTCTGAGCTGATTTTAGCGAAGTATATTTTGTTTTTTTTGAGATTGTCAATGATCATCCTGTCATTGCTCAACATGTATTTTATACCATCTAGCGATTTATTTTTATGTTTAGCTACTAACTGATGATTTTTCACAATGTATAAAACATCACCATTCTCCTTTGTGGTGAAATAGTGTTCATTGTTTATTGTGAAATGAATAAATATGCCATTTGGGATAAATAAAGATCTCAAAAAAAAATAGTTATTTGGGTTGATTAAATCTACCATTTTGCCATCAAATGAGTCTTTCCCTTGCATGAACATCAAGTGTTTTGAGTTGGGATCGTAGCTGTATGAAATGACCCAATTTTGAGGGAATACATAATTTTTTAATTGTTTGTTGTTTTTTGAATTATATATTTTTCCATCAAAATAAAAACATGGCTCAGTTTTAAATGGAAAAAACCAAATTCTGCCTTCATTGTCTTCAAATAGTTTGAAAACATCATTATCTGTTAGACCATCTTTGCTCGAAAAATTGACAAATTTTTTACCATCGAATCTACTTACCCCTTGGTCAGTTGCAATCCAAATAAACCCAGTTTTATCTTCTAAAATATCATAAACAATGTTGCTAGGCAACCCATTTTGGGTGTTGTAATAATAATAATTTCTAGTTTGAGCCTCTGATATAAAGGCAATTGCATATAATATAAGAGTTATAAGGAGTTTATGAAAGTGTAAACTTGTTTTCAAATTGTTTATCTAAAATCAAACAAATGTATTGATTTTTTAATCATTTTTCATGTTGATATTCATTTATTGATTTAGGTTAATTGTTACATTGTTGAATTGTTTAATTGTTAATAGAGATTTGTTAAAAGTTAATAGTTGATGGTTTTTAGTTAATTGATATTGGTTAATTGTTAATTGTTATTGGTTATTAGTTAATTGTTAATTGATATTGGTTAATTGTTAATTGTTAATTGATATTGGTTATTAGTTAATTGTTAATTGAGATTGGTTAATTGTTAATAGGATAAACGAAGAAAGTGGAATGAATTGTTGAATTGTTAATAGTTAATAGAGATTTGTTATTTGTTATTTGTTAATTGTTATTTGTTAAAACGTATAGGAAGAAAATTAAAATCATAACAATTGGTATTTCAAAATTAGAAAATATAAAAATCTAAAAATTCTTAAATTGGTTAATTGTTGAATTGTTATTGGTTAATTGTTAAATTGTTGTATGGTTGAATTGTTATTGGTTAATTGATATTGGTTATTTGTTATTTGTTAATTGTTATTTGTTAAAACGTTAGGGGGGAATAATATTATTACTATTGGTATTAAAATTCGAAAATATATAAATCTGAAAATTCTTAAATTGTTGTATGGTTGAATTTATGAGGAAAAAAATCACAAATCTTCGAGTTGAAAATCCAAAAATCCAAAAATCCAAAAATCCAAAAATCCAAAAATCCAAAAATCC
>CAYVDH010000121.1:0-6227 GCA_964450355.1 uncultured Flavobacteriaceae bacterium | reverse complement strand
CAAAAATCCAAAAATCCAAAAATCCAAAAATCCAAAAATCCAAAAATCCAAAAATTTTTATATATAAATTTGGCAACAAAAGAACCACAAATAAAACAGTTGATTTAGATTTACTCGAAGAAATAGATTGAGATACTTGGGCATACAATGTCGAATTGTTTTCGGGCTATGAAACTGGTGATTACTTTTAAACCAGAAGACAATGCTGTTGTTCCTTTTTCTTATAAATTAGAATATAGAGATAGCAAACCGATGGGATGGCAAAGAGAATATTATGCAAATGGGAATGTAAAAAATGAAAAATTATTGTTTCAGAATGTCAAATTATAATGAGTTGGTAGAAACATAAAATCTGTTGGATTAAAAGAAAAAGTAATGTAAAATTTCTACTGCGTAATCTGGGTTAAAGATTGTACCATTAAAAATAAAAAAGCCTTCAAAATGAAGGCTTTAAAAATTTAAATGAATAATAATGAATTTGTTAATTATTCATTTGAAGGAGGGGTGGATGAGCCTTCAAATCCTTGAGTGTTCTCTCTTGGTTTGGCTTCATTAACAATCATTTTTCTGCCATTAAGTTCAAAGCCATTTAAGCCCTCTATGGCTTTTTGACCGTCTTCGGCATTTGCCATCTCAATGAAACCAAAGCCTTTGCTTCTGTTTGTTTCTTTGTCTCTGACAATTTTAGCACCAACAACTTCACCATAAGGAGTGAATACGTTTTTTAATTCTTCGGTGCGTAATCTGTAATTTAGGTTTCCAATGTAAATTCTCATTTCAATAAGCGTTATTTTTTTATGTGATAAAACAAAACTATACTTTTGAAATATAAAATCAATGTTTTTTTGAACTGATTGATTAATAAATTATTTAAAAACCTAATTTATAGGCAATTAAATTATTTTTGTGCAATGGTCATTTCTCTTTTTAACAAAGGACCATTGACTGATATCACTTTAAAACCTGCCTTTTTTAAATTTCTTTTAAATTCACCCTGAGAACAATAAGTGACCAATTCAGCCCCTTCTGACATGATAGAATGCATTAATTCTAAGTTGTTTAAATCCCAAATTTCTTTTTGTTTAGATGGGGCAAATGCATCGTAATATATTAAGTCAAAATTAATTTTTGAACCATTGTAATTTTGAAGTTCGTTTTCCAAACATTCCTCTATTTTTTTATTGAGTATCTTAAAATTAAAATGCCCATTGATGGATTTAATTTTACCAATATCGCTAGTTATTGCTTTTAAAAAAGGGGTGTGAATTTTAAAAGTGCTAAAACTTTGGTAATAATTTACTAAAAATTCAAAATTCAATAAATTAGGTTCAATTGCTAAATAATTGATATGTCTATTTTCTAAAAAGGTTAACCAAGCATTCATTCCTGTGCCTAATCCTATTTCTAAAATATTTATTGGAGTTTTTGTTTGTCTTTTTAATCCATTTTCTATGTACACATGTTTGCTTTCTGAAATAGCACCATATACCGTATGATAGGTTTCATTTAGTTCTTTGGAATACAAAGTGGAACTGCCATCTGGTGTTTTTATGATTTCTAAATCAGTCATTACATATCCATATCCATTCCTCTCTCTGGAGTTTTTGGTTTCTTTTCTTGATTGCTATCACTTTGTCCAAATTTCCATGTGGCATTGAAAGTCAATATTCTTGTTTCTCTTTTTCTATATACTTCACTATCAAAATTTGAGCCTTCCATAACGATATTAAATCTTCGGTTATCAAACACATCAGCTAAATTCACACTTAAAGTGAGTTTGTCTTTGATGAAGCTCTTTTTAACTCCTATTTCAAGTGAATACATCGACCTTATATAGCCTTGTAAACCAACAGATGGCCCATTGTAATTAAAAGAAGATTGAAAGTCTATTTTTTTAGGTAGTGTGTAATTTAAATTGAACTTTCCTGAGTATGAAATTCTTTCATTGTTTAAACTGTTCCCTTGAATGTTTCCAGCTACAAAATATTTAAATAAATTGGCGTTTAAAGTCATTTTTAATGACCCTATAGGTGCAAATCTAGCAATAAACTCAACACCAGAACTGGTATTGTAATCTAAATTAAAGAACGAAACTGTTGATATGCTATTGCTGTCTATTACTCTGAACCTGGAGATAGGAGTATTTACTTTTCTGTAATATAGGGTACCTGTATAATTTGATTTTTTGGTTTGATAAATGGCTGATAACTCAATTGCATTGGTCAATTCCGGTTTAAGTTTGGGATTGCCCTTAAAAAAATTGTAAGGGTCATTGATGCTTAAAAATGGGTTTAATTGATTTTGACTTGGTCTGTTAATTCTTCTGCTGTAACTAAGTTGAATGTCCGGAATTTTATATTTTTTTTGCAATACCAATTGTAAACTTCCAGATGGAAATAAGTTGATATAACTGTTTTTAAACGTTTCATTCGTTAGTTTTTGCTCTCCATTTATGTTTGTGTTTTCAATTCTTAAACCCAGGTTGTATTTAATTAATTCTTTCCATTGATTTGTAATCATTCCATAAGCTGCTGTTATGTTTTCTGTATAAATAAAATGATTAGATTTTCCTGAATCAAAAACATTCTTCCCATTTCCATAATTAAACGAATCAACCTGAAAGTCAATATCAAATAACCTACCTGAATATTTCAGGCCTGTTTCCAATTTTAATTGATTTATATATGGTTTAGTGTAATCAATTTGAGCTAATTGATTGGTGAAATTATTGTTGGATTTATTGAATAACAAATAGGGGTTAATACTAATTACATCTCTATTTAATGTATTTAACTCAACTTGATTGATGTCATTCCTATTGTTGTTTTTAGTAGAGGAATAATTGATTAATGCAATTATACTATGTTGTGCTTTTTCAAATGTTTTTCTGTAACTTAAACCTAAATCAACATTTTGTGTTTTCTTTATTTGGTCGCTGGTTCTTCTTATCAATTGAAACAAACTGTCTTTGACATTCAATAATTCATTGTTGCTTACATCATCATCATTGTCTTGATTTATTGAAGCTAAATAATTAAAACTCAAAGTAGATTTTTTATTGATGTTGTAGTCAATTACTCCTGATAATGTGCCATTCAATGTGAAATTGTTACTTGTAGAAATTTGATTGATGGAGTTAGTATCATTTGTCAAATAGTTTTTCCTTAAGTTGTATCCTTTACCTACTATTTCATTTTGTCTAAAACTCAATGTATTACTAAAGCCAAATTTTTTGTATTTTGTGTTGTAAGCTAAAGTTCCATTGTATTTGTTGTTTGTGCCTGCACCTAATGTGATGTAACCATTGCTTTTTTGAGAGTTATTTTGCTTTAAATTGATGTTAATAATGCCACTCATTCCTTCAGCATCTTGTTTAGCGCCAGGGTTGGTATTTACATCTATCGATTCTATATTAGCTGAAGGGATTTGCAGCAATAGCGCTTGTAAATCATTTCCTTGTAAACTACTTAATTTTCCATTGATATACACTGTTACATTTCCACTTCCCCTAAGGCTTATGTTTCCATCACTATCAACATTGATAGCTGGTATTAATCTCAAAGCATCTAGTGCAGTTCCTCCAGTGGTCAAAACATTTTCTGATAAATTATATGTTTTTTTTTCTATGGTTACAGGTTCTTTATCCTTTTTAGATTTTAGTGTAATACCTTTAATAACAGCAATACTTGGACTGATCAATACATCATTTAATGTGTATAATGAATCTGAATTTGAAATTTTTATAATTTTGTCATTGTATCCAGCACATTGAATTGATAAGGATTTTATGGGTTTATTATAACAAAGTTTAAAGTACCCCAATGAATCAGTAATTGTAAAATATGTTTCTGAACTTTTAGATTTTGTTATTATAATTTCTACATAAGCTTTACTAACAGGATTGTTATTGGTTGAATCTTTTATTTTACCAGTGATACAAAATTTTGTTTGAGCCAATGTTAAATGACTAAAGAACAAGAAAGGGATAATTAAAAATCTCACAATTTTATCTTTTTCTGGTTGTCAATTGTTCAATTCTTTTTTCGTAATTCTCACCTTTAAAAATTCTATGAACATAAATACCCGGAGTATGGATGTAATCTGGATTTAGCTCTCCTGGTTCAACTAATTCTTCCACTTCAGCAATGGTAATTTTACCAGCCATGGCCATCATAGGATTGAAATTTCTAGCAGTTTCTTTGAATATTAAATTGCCATGTGTATCGCCTTTCCAAGCTTTGACAATAGCAAAGTCAGAATTAAAAGCCATTTCCATTAAATAGGTTTTTCCATTAAACTCTCTAGTTTCTTTGCCAATAGCCACTTCAGTACCTACACCTGCAGGTGTAAATATTGCTGGCATACCATATCCAGTAGCCATGCATCTAGTAGCTAATGTACCTTGAGGGATGAGTTCTACTTCCAATTCGCCACTCAATAATTGTCTTTCGAATTCTGCATTTTCACCAACATACGATGAAACCATTTTTTTTACTTGCTTAGTTTTAAGTAATAGTCCAATTCCAAAATCATCGACACCAGCATTATTGCTAATGCAAGTTAAATTTTTAATTCCTTTTTTAACAATGGCTGATATGCAATTTTCTGGAATCCCACACAATCCAAAACCTCCGAGCATAATGGTTGCTCCATCGTTTATATCCTTTATTGCTTCATCTGCATTTAATACCACTTTGTTCATTTTGCAAATTTAAGAATTTAGAATGAAAATGCATTGATTAAAATTGATACGATTATTACTCAAAATGATAATAATCATTGCTTTTTTAACCATTAAATGTAATATTGTGTTGTATTTTCGTTGTAATAGTTACAATTAATTATGTTTAAATTGGCATTTATTTTAATATTAAGCTCATTATTTATAAATGATTGCAAACCTTGTTCGTGTCAAACAAATCTTGATTTTTCAATTTCAGAATATGATATTTATGATAAGATTTTTAATGGTAAATGCATCGAAATAATTGCCGATTCAAATAAAAAAATAAACACTTATACGTTTGAACTATTGGAAGCTTTCAAAGGTAAAATGAATAAAAAAGTAAAAATTAATGCATTTAATGAACCTTCGATGTGTGGGTTTAATTTTATTGTAGGTAATAGGTATTTAATCTTCTCAAATAAAGGAATGACAACAAGTTGTAATGGAAATATACCATACGATTCAGACAGTTTAAATCTTTGGGGAAACAGTCAAAAAATTAGTGTTTATATCAAAGATTCTTTTTGTTATTTAAATGGCAATGAAATAATGCTGTTTTATAATAAAGCTAAAAGTAATAAAATAAATACATTAAGAAATTTGAAAAAAGTAAAAAATGGGATTGTTTATTCCTATTTTACAGATGGAACAATGAATTCAGTTATTCATTTAAAAAATGGTAAAAAGCATGGCAAAGTTGTTTATTGTTTTCAAAATCACACCTTGAAATTTTATGGAACATATAAAAAAGATAAAAAACATGGATATTGTGAGGAATACAAGTATATGTACAATCATAGTTTGTCAAAATATCAATACATCAAAGAATGTGGATATTATAAAAATAATAAAAAAGTAGGAATTTGGAATCATGAAATATTAGGACTAAGTAATTATTTTTTTTTATAGTGTACTTGAGATTAGAAATAATGATAATTCATAAGAAGTTGTTATCTAGTTTTTTTAGTAAAAATACTGTATGTCAAATGTAATCAAATTGTTGTATTTTGTTTTTTTGCATTACTTAATAAATTATAATATATTCGAATCCTAATTAATATAAAATGAAAAAAAGTATAATTACATTAATTACTATTTGTTATTGGAATTTACTTTTTTCTCAAAATAATTCAAATTGTATTGGTATTACAATGGGACCTTCTCTTGTAAGCTTAAGAGGTAATGAAATAGATATACATGAACCAAGATTTTCATATTCAACAGGGTTGTTTTATAAACAAAAAATTAAAAATAAGATGAATCTTATAATTGAAGTAAATTATGAAAACAAAGGTAGTTTATTTAATGGAAAAACTAATTCAATTTCTGATCCCAATCAGCTAGTAGATTTTAAATTTAAAAACAATTTTTATTATATCAATTTACCAATACTTTTTAATTACTCTTTTTTAGACAATAATAAATTGTATACTAATATTGGGCCATTTGTTAGCTATTTAACCTTGCAAAAAACTATTAGTGATTATCCTCTTAATGGTAA
>CAYVDH010000120.1:0-10834 GCA_964450355.1 uncultured Flavobacteriaceae bacterium | reverse complement strand
ATCTTCAAAAAAGGAAATTTCACGCATTTGCTGGACCCCAGCCGCACAAGTGGGGATAGTATTAAAAGGATTGAAGATATTTAAACGCAGAAGTATAAAGGCAGAAGTTAGAAATAAGAAGTTAGAAGTAAGAACGCAGAACTTTAAACGCAGAATTTAGAATTTAGAACGAAGAAGTATGAAGGCAGAAGTTAGAAGTAAGAACGCAGAAGTTAATACGTAGATTTTAGAATGCCTATTTTAGAACTAAGTTCACATAACAATTAACAATTAACAACTCAACAATGTAACAATTCAACAATATACTTCGACAAGCTCAGTATCCGATATAATTTAACAATAACAATATACCAATTCAACACTTAACCAATAACACTTAACCAATAACAATTAACAATTAACAATTAACCAATAACCAATAACCAAAAAAAAGGGAACAACTTTTACGTTATTCCCTTTTTTTAATATGTGTTAATTTCTAATTAGTTAGAAGCAGCTGCTTCACCCTCAGCTTTTGATGCCATTAAGCGATCAAACTCCTCTTGGCTTCCTACTACTATATTGTCGTATTGTCTCATACCTGTTCCTGCAGGAATTAAATGTCCAACGATTACGTTTTCTTTCAAACCTCTCATTTCATCTAATTTACCTGCTATTGCAGCTTCGTTCAATACCTTAGTTGTTTCTTGGAACGATGCAGCACTCATAAAGCTACGAGTAGCTAACGATGCTCTGGTTATACCTTGTAATACTGGCTCAGCAGTTGCTGTTACACAGTCTCTTACTAATAATTGTTTTTTGTCCTGACGTTTTAATGAACTGTTCTCGTCTCTTAATTCACGCAATGAAATGATTTGACCCACTTTCAATTTGTCAGAATCGCCAGCATCCAATACGATTTTTTTGTCGTATATCCAGTCGTTTTCTTTGAACAATTCAAATTTCTCAACGATTTCACCTTCTAAGAATTGAGTATCTCCTGGTTCTACAACTTCCATCTTTTGCATCATTTGACGAACAATGATTTCTACGTGTTTGTCATTGATTTTTACACCTTGTAAACGATATACTTCTTGTATTCCATTAAGGATGTAACGTTGAACAGCTGTTGGTCCTTGGATTCTTAAAATATCTTGAGGAGTGATTGCTCCATCAGACAATGGTGAACCTGCTTTAATGTAGTCATTATCTTGCACAAAGATGTGTTTAGATAAAGCAATCATGTAATGCTTTTGTTCTCCATCTTTACTGGTAATTGTAATCTCTCTGTTACCACGTTTGATGCCTCCATAAGTCACTACACCATCAATTTCAGATACTGTAGCTGGGTTTGATGGGTTACGAGCTTCGAATAACTCAGTAACACGTGGCAAACCTCCTGTGATATCCCTTGTTCCACGAGCTGAACGAGGTATTTTTGCAATGATATCTCCCGCTTTAATGCTCTTGCCATCTTCTACAGCAATGTGAGCACCTACTGGTAAGTTTATCTCTTTAATCACAGTTTTGTCTTTACCTATGATTTTAATGGAAGGAGTTTTGGTTTTATCTTTGGTTTCGATAATTACTTTCTCTCCAAATCCTGTTACCTCATCATTTTCTTCTCTGAAAGTGATACCATCAATAATGGATTCAAATTGGATTTTACCTGCTAAGTCAGATAAGATAACTGCATTCCAAGGATCCCAATTACATATTTTAGAACCTTTTTTAACTGAATCACCTTCACCCACAAACACAGATGAACCGTAAGGAACACTAGCTGTAAACAATATGTTTTTAGTTTTTGGCTCTAATATTCTTACTTCAGCGCTACGACTTAAGTTTAATTCTACTTTGATTTCTTTTCCTGATTCTTCGTCTTTTTGATCTACAGTTACAGTTTTTAATTCGTCAAAAGTAACGATACCATCAAATTTAGCTATTACTTGAGATTCAGCAGCGATACTACTCGCAGTACCACCCACGTGGAATGTACGAAGTGTCAACTGTGTACCTGGCTCTCCAATAGATTGTGCTGCAATAACACCTACTGCTTCACCTATTTGAACCATGCGTCCATTAGCTAGGTTTCTACCGTAACATTTTGCACATACTCCATTGCGAGTTTCACAAGTTAATACTGAACGAATTTCCATTTCTTCCACACCAGAGTTCTCGATTTCACGAGCTAATGCTTCTGTAATTTCAATACCAGCTTTTGCAATCAATTCACCTGTTTCTGGGTGATATGTATCATATAGTCCCGTACGTCCTAATATTCTTTCGTATAAGCTTTCTACTACATCGTCATTGTCTTTGATAGCAGCTAAGCTTAATCCTCTTAATGTTCCACAATCTTGTTCGGTAATGATAACATCTTGAGCAACATCATGCAACCTTCTAGTTAAATAACCAGCATCGGCTGTTTTTAACGCTGTATCGGCCAAACCTTTACGAGCACCGTGGGTAGAGATAAAGTATTCCAATACTGATAATCCTTCTTTAAAGTTAGATAAAATCGGGTTTTCAATGATCTCTCCAACGCCACCACCAATGTTTTTCTGTGGTTTTGCCATCAATCCCCTCATACCACCTAACTGACGAATTTGCTCTTTAGAACCCCTAGCTCCTGAATCCAACATCATGTAAATTGGATTGAAACCTTGGTTATCATCAGCCAATTCTTTTAACAGAATTTCACCAACTTGAGAGTTGATTTTAGTCCAAATATCAATTACTTGGTTGTATCTTTCGTTGTTGGTTATGAAACCATTTTCGTAGTTGAATTTAATTTCATCAACTTCTGCTCTGGCTTTTTCTATTAATTTTTCTTTAGCATCAGGTATTTGTACATAATTTAAATTAAATGACAATCCACCTTTAAATGCATAGTGGAATCCTAAATCTTTCATGTCATCCAAGAATTTAGATGTACGAGCAACACCTACTTCTCTTACAAAGTTAGCGATGATATCTCTTAAAGATTTTTTAGTCAATAATTGGTTTATATATCCAACACCGTCTGGAACAACTTGGTTAAATATTACTCTACCTACTGTTGTATCAATAAGTTTAGTTACTATTTCACCATCTTCGTTTTTGTCTTTTAATTTACATTTGATGTGAGCATGTAAATCTGCTTTACCTTCGTTAAAGGCAATGGTTACTTCTTCTGGTGAATAAAAAGTAATGCCTTCACCTTTTACTGGTTTATCTTTGGTTGATTTTCTACCTTTAGTAATGTAGTATAAACCAAGAACCATGTCTTGAGAAGGAACGGCAATAGGGGAGCCGTTAGCAGGGTTCAGGATGTTGTGAGGAGCAAGCATCAATAATTGAGCTTCCAATATAGCAGCGTTTCCTAGTGGAACGTGAACAGCCATTTGGTCACCGTCAAAGTCAGCGTTGAATCCTGTACAAGTCAATGGGTGCAATTGTATTGCTTTTCCTTCAATTAATTTAGGTTGGAAAGCTTGAATACCTAATCTGTGTAGAGTAGGAGCACGGTTTAATAGAACAGGATGTCCTTTTAAAATGTTTTCTAATATTTCCCAAATGATAGGTTCTTTTTTATCTACTATTTTTTTAGCTGATTTTACAGTTTTTACAACACCTCTTTCAATCAGTTTACGGATAATGAATGGTTTGAACAACTCAGCAGCCATTCCTTTAGGCAATCCACATTCAGATAGTTTTAATTTAGGTCCTACAACGATTACAGAACGACCTGAATAATCAACACGTTTACCTAATAAATTCAAACGGAAACGACCTTGTTTACCTTTAAGCATGTCACTCAAAGATTTCAATGGACGATTACCATCAGATTTAACAGCACTTGCTCTACGGGTGTTATCCAACAATGAATCCACTGCTTCTTGTAACATCCTTTTTTCATTTCTAAGGATTACTTCAGGAGCTTTGATTTCAATTAATCTTTTTAAACGGTTGTTTCTGATGATGACTCTTCTGTATAAGTCATTCAAATCTGATGTAGCAAATCTTCCGCCTTCTAGTGGAACCAATGGTCTTAATTCAGGTGGAATAATCGGCAACATTTTCAGAATCATCCATTCTGGTCTGTTGATGTTTCCTTCTCTGTTAGCAGAGCGGAAACTTTCTATTACTTTTAGTCTTTTTAAAGCTTCAGCTTTTCTTTGTTGAGATGTTTCGGTAGCAGCTTGATTTCTTAAACTGTAACTTAATCCATCTAAATCAATTTTAGTTAATAAATCCCATAAAGCTTCTGCACCCATTTTGGCAACAAATTTTTTAGGGTCAGAATCATCTAGGTGTTGATTTTCTTTTGGAAGTTTTTCTAAGATATCAAGGTATTCTTCTTCGGTTAACAAATCAAATTTGTTTATTGATTCATGTTCACCAGATTGAATAACAATGTACCTTTCATAGTACACTACCATGTCTAATTTTTTGGTACTTAATCCCAATAGATAACCTATTTTATTAGGTAATGAACGGAAATACCAAATGTGAGCAACAGGAACTATCAAATTGATATGTCCCATGCGCTCTCTTCTCACTTTTTTCTCTGTAACTTCAACACCACAACGGTCACAAACAATTCCTTTGTAACGAATACGTTTATATTTACCGCAATGACATTCGTAATCTTTTATTGGTCCAAAAATTCTTTCACAGAACAATCCACCCATTTCAGGTTTATAACTTCTGTAATTGATAGTTTCTGGTTTAGTTACTTCGCCAAAAGAACGTTGTAGAATACCTTCTGGTGAAGCTAATCCTATGCGAATTTTGGTGAAGTTACTTTTTATTTTTTGATTCTTTTTATTCAGGTTTGACATTTATTTCTCTTGTGTTATATAGGTTAATATTTACAGGTTTGTTTATTCTTCAAAGCTCATTTCTATTCCTAATCCTCTCAATTCGTGTATCAATACATTGAATGATTCTGGAATTCCAATTTGAGTGATGTTATCTCCTTTAACGATGGCTTCGTAGGTTTTAGATCTACCAGTGATATCGTCAGATTTGATAGTCAATATCTCACGAAGAATATTGGCAGCACCGAAGGCTTCAAGAGCCCATACCTCCATCTCACCAAATCTTTGACCTCCAAATTGAGCTTTACCACCCAATGGTTGTTGAGTAATCAATGAATATGGTCCGATTGAACGAGCGTGCATTTTATCATCTACCATGTGACCTAATTTTAACATGTAAATCACTCCAACAGTAGTTGGTTGGTGGAATCTATCGCCAGTTAATCCATCATACAAATACACTTGGCCATTTTTAGGTAAATTTGCTTGTTTGGTGTATTCGTCTATTTGATCAGGAGATGCTCCATCAAAAATTGGTGTAGCGAATTTAAGTCCCAATTCCAAACCAGCCCATCCAAGAACTGTTTCATAAATTTGACCTAAGTTCATCCTCGAAGGCACACCCAATGGGTTTAGAACTATGTCAACAGGTGTTCCATCTTCTAAGAAAGGCATGTCTTCTTTACGAACTATTCTTGCAACAATACCTTTATTTCCGTGACGACCTGCCATTTTATCACCTACTTTTAATTTTCTTTTTTGAGCTACATAAACTTTAGCCATTTTCAAAATTCCAGTTGGTAATTCATCACCAATTGTAATTGCGTAATATTCTCTTCTGAATTTAGCGTATATTTCTGTTGCAGCAGATTTGTAATTTTTAAGAATTTGTGTGATTATACTGGTTTTATCAGAGTCAGCCACCCAATTATCAAAATTAACGTTTGAATAATCTACAGAAGCTAGGTTTTTAAGAGAGAATTTTGTTCCTTTTGAAATCATTTCTTCACCAAATACAGTAGCGATTCCAGCGGATGCTTTTCCATTCAATACTTTAAACAATTTTTGAACTAAAATTTCTTTTAGTTTTTCCATTTGTTTGTTGTATTCAACTTCATTTTTAGCTAATTTGTTTTTCTCTTCGTTTTTAGCCCCTTTTTCTTTTTTGGTTCTGCTGAATAATTTTTTATCAATAACAACACCTTCAGTACTAGGAGGTGCTTTAAGCGATGCATCTTTTACATCACCAGCTTTGTCTCCGAATATTGCTCTTAATAATTTTTCTTCTGGAGAAGGTTCTGTTTCACCTTTAGGAGTTATTTTTCCTATGATGATATCACCTTCTTTGATTTCGGCACCAATTCTAATCAATCCATTTTCATCTAAATTTTTTGTAGCTTCCTCACTCACGTTAGGAATATCGTTAGTAAGTTCTTCTTCACCGCGTTTGGTGTCCCTTACTTCCAATTCAAATTCATCGATGTGCAATGAAGTGTACCAATCGTCACTTACAACTTTTTCAGAAATAACAATCGCATCCTCAAAATTGTATCCTTGCCATGGCATGAATGCTACTTTAAGATTTCTACCAAGAGCTAATTCACCACCTTGTGTAGCATAACCTTCAAATAACACATCACCTTTGTTTATTCGTTGACCTTTTTTAACTATTGGTCTTAAGTTGACACATGTGCTTTGATTTGTTCTTAAAAATTTAGTTAAAGTGTATGATTTAACATTTCCAACAAATGAAACTAGTTCATCGTCTTCGTTGAAATCGTATTTTATTTTTACTTCGTTAGCATCTACAAATTCAACTACACCATCACCTTCTGCGGTGGCTAATGTTCTTGAATCGCGAGCTATTCTTTCTTCAAGACCTGTACCTACAATTGGAGATTCTGGTCTTAACAATGGAACTGCTTGACGTTGCATGTTTGAACCCATCAATGCACGGTTGGCGTCATCGTGTTCCAAGAATGGAATCAATGAAGCTGCAATGGACACGATTTGGTTAGGTGCAACATCCATAAAATCCAATTTGTTTGGTTCTACTAATGGGAAGTCACCTTCAAAACGAGCTTTAACTTCTGTTGTATCAAATTCGCCTTTTTCGTTCACTACAGCATTAGATTGTGCAATGATTTTGCCATCTTCTTCTTCAGCACTTAAATAGATAACACCTTTGTTGATGTTTATTTTACCATTTTCTACAACTCTGTATGGAGTTTCAATGAATCCCATGCTGTTAATTTTAGCATGAACGCACAATGAAGATATCAATCCGATATTAGGTCCCTCAGGAGTTTCGATGGTACATAAACGGCCATAGTGTGTATAGTGAACGTCACGAACCTCAAAACCTGCTCTTTCTCTACTCAAACCACCTGGTCCAAGGGCAGACATTCTTCTTTTGTGAGTAATTTCAGCCAATGGATTGGTTTGATCCATGAATTGAGAAAGCTGATTTGTGCCGAAAAATGAATTGATTACAGAAGATAATGAACGAGCATTTATCAAGTCGGTAGGAGTGAAGACCTCATTGTCTCTGATGTTCATTTTTTCACGAATGGTTCTAGCCATACGAGCCAATCCAACACCAAATTGAGCATACAATTGCTCACCAACAGTTCTAACACGTCTATTACTTAAGTGGTCAATATCATCCACTTCAGAACGGCTATTACTTAATTCAATAAGGTAAGTTATGATTTTAATGATGTCTTCGTTAGTCAACACTTTAGTTTCCATAGAAGTGTTAAGATTCAATTTTTTATTGATTCTGTATCTTCCTACATCACCTAAATCATAACGTTTATCAGAGAAGAATAATCTTTCAATGATTCCTCTAGCTGTTTCTTCATCTGGTGGATCAGTATTTCTTAATTGTCTATAGATGTGTTCAACAGCTTCTTTACCGTTGTTAGATGTATCTTTTTGAAGGGTATTGTATATGATTGTAAAATCATTTTTACCTTCTTCTTCTTTATTTAAAATGATGGTTTTGACACCAGCATCTACGATTTCATCAATGTGATCGTTTTCTAAAATGGTATCGCGCTCGATGATGACTTCGTTTCTTTCAATAGAAACTACCTCTCCGGTATCTTCATCTACGAAATCTTCAATCCAAGTGCGCAACACTCTGGCAGAAAGTTTTCTACCTATGTATTTTTTCAACCCTGATTTGGATACTTTCACTTCTTCTGCTAAACCAAAGATATTAAGAATGTCTTTATCAGATTCAAATCCGATA
Source organism: uncultured Flavobacteriaceae bacterium (assembly GCA_964450355.1). Lineage (GTDB taxonomy): Bacteria > Bacteroidota > Bacteroidia > NS11-12g > UBA955 > CAYVDH01. The sequence continues at coordinate 2,794 of CAYVDH010000120.1, read as the reverse complement.
GCACGAAGTAGGGTAGTAACAGGGAATTTTTTCTTTCTGTCGATGTAGGCAAACATCACGTTGTTAACGTCAGTTGCGAACTCAATCCAAGAGCCTTTGAAAGGAATGACTCTGGCGGAATATAATTTAGTTCCATTGGTGTGGTATGATTGACCAAAGAATACACCTGGAGATCTGTGTAATTGTGATACGATAACCCTTTCAGCGCCATTGATAACAAAGGTACCGCTTGGGGTCATGTAAGGGATTGTACCAAGGTAAACATCTTGAACGATGGTTTGAAAATCTTCGTGTTCAGGGTCGTTACAAGATAATTTTAATTTGGCTTTTAGAGGAACTGAATAGGTAAGTCCTCTTTCAATGCATTCCTGAATGGAATACCTTGGTGGGTCAACGAAATAATCAAGAAATTCTAAGTTGAAAATATTTCTTGTATCGTTGATTGGAAAATTTTCTTGAAACACTTTGAAAAGACCTTCGCCAGTGCGTTTGTCCACGTGTGTTTCTAATTGAAAAAATTCTTTGAAAGATTGTAATTGAATATCTAAAAAATCAGGGTAATCAATAACTTTGTCAAGTGAGGCGAAATTGATTCTTTTTGGTTGTTTTACTTTTGTAGCCAATTTGGTAAAAATTAGTTTTTATTTTTTAAACCGGAAATTTGTTTGTTTTTATAAACACCAATAGACTCATCCGGTTTGAGTGAGTCTATTGGTGTTATTTTGTGAGTAATAAAATTATTTAACCTCAACAGTAGCACCTGCTTCTACCAATGATTTTTTGATAGCTTCAGCTTCTTCTTTAGAGATTTTTTCTTTGACAATACCTTTGTTGTCAACTACATCTTTAGCTTCTTTCAAACCTAAACCTGTTAAATCTTTTACGATTTTAACAATGTTTAATTTTTGAGCTCCTGCATCAGTTAAATGTACAGTGAATTCAGTTTGAACTGCTGCTGCTTCGCCAGCACCTGCACCACCGCTTGGAGCTGCAACTACTGCTGCTGCTGCTGCAGGTTCGATTCCGTACTCATTTTTAAGAATGTCTGCTAATTCTTTTACTTCTTTTACTGTTAAGTTTACTAATTGTTCAGCAAATGCTTTTAATTCTGCCATTTTTTTAATTGTTTTTAATTGTTAATTTTTTAATTGTTTCTTTCTGATAATGTTTTAACGATACCGGCAATTGTGCCACCACCGTTTTGTAATGCTGCAATTACATTGCTAGCCGGAGATTGTAATAATCCAATGATTTCACCTACTAATTCTTCTTTAGATTTTAAGGTACTCAATACTTGTAATTGATTATCGCCTAAGAAAATAGCGCTATCAACATAAGCTCCTTTTAATTCAGGTTTAGTTCCTTTTTTTCTAAAATTTAGAATGGTTTGTGCTGGCGTTTTTGCATTATCGCTAAATAATATAGCTGTATTGCCTTTTAACGCTGTTTTTAAATCACCAAAATCTTTTCCGGTTTTTTCCATGGCTTTTAATATCAATGTATTTTTTGCCACTTGCATTTTGATTCCTTTGTTAAAAAGTTCTCTTCTAAATCTATTTGTATCATTAGCACTAATACTTGATGTATCTGCTAAATAAAAAATAGAACTGTTGTTTAAACTTTCAGTTAACTCGGAAATTGCTAATTCTTTTTCTTCTTTGTTCATCTGATTTTTGATTAAATACCTGGAATCGATTTGATGTCGATGCATAAACTTGGGCTCATAGTAGAACTCAAGTAAACGCTTTTGAAGTAAGTCCCCTTGGAAGAAGAGGGCTTTAATTTGCTAAGAGTTTGCATTATTTCTATTGCATTCTCAGCGATTTGATTAGGTTGGAAGCTAACTTTACCTATTGAAGTGTGAATGATACCAGTTTTGTCAACTTTGAAGTCGATTTTACCAGCTTTTACCTCAGTCACAGCTTTTGCTACATCAGGAGTAACAGTTCCTGATTTTGGATTTGGCATTAAGTTACGTGGACCCAATATTTTTCCCAATTTACCAAGTTTTGCCATTACAGCAGGCATGGTAATAATGATGTCTATGTCTAACCAACCACCACTGATTTTTTCGATATAATCGTCTAATCCTACGTGGTCTGCACCAGCAGCTTTTGCTTCTGCTTCTTTATCTGGAGTACACAATACCAATACTCTTACAGTTTTACCTGTTCCGTGTGGCAATGTTGATACACCTCTTACCATTTGATTAGCTTGTTTTGGATCAACACCTAAACGCACATCAATGTCTACTGATGAATCAAATTTAGTAAAAGAGATATCTTTTAACATTTTAGACGCTTCGTCTAATGTATATACTTTTTTGCTATCTAATTTAGCAACTACTTTTTTTCTATTTTTTGTTAAAGCCATTTTAATTTAAAATTATGAAGGTTTATTTCCTGTTACTGTTATACCCATACTTCTAGCAGTACCTGCTACAGAATTCATTGCTGAGCTAATTTCAAAGCAATTTAAATCCGGCATTTTTTCTTCTGCTATTTTTTTCACTTGTTCCCAAGTTACTTCACCCACTTTCTTACGGTTAGGTTCTGCTGAGCCTTTTTGTAATTTAGTAGCTTCTAATAATTGTACAGCTACAGGTGGAGTTTTAATGATGAAATCAAATGATTTGTCATTGTAAACAGTTAATACTACAGGTAATACTTTACCCATTTTGTCTTGAGTTCTTGCATTAAATTGTTTACAAAACTCCATGATGTTTACACCTTTTGAGCCCAGAGCAGGTCCAATGGGAGGTGCGGGATTTGCTTGTCCGCCTTTTACTTGTAAT
>CAYVDH010000119.1:0-10900 GCA_964450355.1 uncultured Flavobacteriaceae bacterium | reverse complement strand
TAAACTTGACTTCAATAGACCATAGAAAATGGCGGAATCAGAAACGAAAAACATATATTCAGTTTGTGAAACAAGTCAAATAATTGTCAACCCATTTTTATGGGTTTACATAAATGACTATATCAAAAAATTTCGTATTTATAATAATGACGAATTTATTATTACGATTTATAGTCTCAATAGTTTCATTTCACAAGATGACATTCTTTTAAATTGCTTATTTGAACAGCTAAAACAAAACAAGTTTACTATTGAAATCGTGGGCAATGAAAAAAGCATTAATGATATTGAAATCAACTGTAAAAACGCCACAAAGAACTCATCTTACAATTTCAAATATCAGATTCAGGATATTCCAACGTTAATCGAACTATCGAGCAAAACAGATTTACCTCTAATTGGAATAATTATAATTAAGATTGTTGCACAAATAATTTGCAAAATAAAACCGCTTTACAAGGCTATTGTACTTGATTTAGACGATACTTTATGGTTTGGTACACTATCTGAAATTGGAGTTGATGAAATCAGGAAGAATATGGAGACTGAAAAGGGAGTTTCTTTTATTGATTTTATGAAATTTGTTAAATCGCTTGGGAATGAATTAGGCGTTTTCATCGTAATCTGTTCAAGAAATGACCCTAAAGTAGTTGAATCGGCTATAAATGAATTAAGCGAAGTGATTTTTCCTCTAAAAAATCAGATAGATTTTATAATCGCAAATGACAATGACAAAAGTGAAAACATCAAAATCATAGCTAATCAACTATCTATTTTGCCAAGCTCTATTGCATTTATTGACGACAACCAATTAGTAAGAGATGAGGTTAAAAACAAACTATCAGAAGTGTTTGTACCCGAATGGAATAATCATAACGAATTAGTTACTCAATTAATTGCAGGGTGTTTTTTTGAAAGAAATGAACTGTCTTTAAGTTCACAAAATAGAAGAAAAGAATATAGAATAATTCAAACGGAACGCACTCTAAATTCTTTACCAAAATTATCAATTAAAATAATAAATGATAATAACCATATTGAATCTATAAAATTATATTCCAAATCAAACCAATTCAAATTTTCGGGTATTGACAATGATTTTGATGAAGAAGCAAAATCTGTTTATTTTGAAATACTTAGAGGGAATGGCGAAAATTTGGGAATTTGTTCAGCACTAACATACATCATTACCAATGATGCTTTACAAATTCTCAATTGGGCTATAAGTTGTAGATATTTTGAAATAGGAGTAGAAGAATTTATTTTGAATTACATCCATAACATTAGCAACAAAAATAAATTATTTATTAATTATGCAGATTCGGGAAAAAATCAAAAGGTTAAAGAATTTATGTTTAAATATTCAGACGCTTTTATAACCAACAACAAAAAGGAAATGATTGAAATAATTATTACAAAAAACATTTTAAATAAATTTGACAATAATACAAACATAATAGAATTATAAAATGTCGAAACTGAAATTATATACTTTAGGCTATACATTATTTCAAAATGGAAATATGATAGACATTGAAAAAATGCTCAATACTTTGAAAGATTTCAAAGTATCGCATTTAGTAGATGTCCGTTCTGTTCCTTACTCAAAACAATTTCCACAATGTAATGCAGACAACCTAAAATTAGCAAGTAAACATTTTTCAATTTCGTATGGTCATATGCCAGAACTTGGAGCAAAGGCAAGTCCAATGCAAGATGTTTTTTCAAAAGCTTCTGATATATTTTTTGAAGACATATTTCCAATTTCAAAAAGTAATAGACCTGAAAAAACAGAACTTTTTGATTACGAAGAAATCGTTGATTTTCAAAAATTCAGAAATGATGAGTATTTCTCAGAAGGCATAAAAAGAATTGAAAAGGCATATGAAAATGAATATACAGTTGCACTTATGTGTAGCGAAAAAAGACCTGTGGATTGTCATAGATTCTTTTTTGTAAGCCAAAAGATTGAAGAGAAGTTTGGAGATTGGATTGAAGTTCTTCATATAACTAAAAACAAAAATGGAGAAATTGAAACTGTATCTAATGAAAACATAAATACAGAGTTATCGGAAGTGATATTCAATAAAACTGAAATTAAAAAATTAGATGTTTTAAATTCAAGTATGTTTGAATCAGCTAAAATTGAGAATTACTTTGGCAACACGTTACAAGATAAAAAAAATGATTTTTGTGATAGATATTGGAATCTATTACACGGTTGGAAATTAAACAAGAACAACAATAATTTTAACGAGTATGATTAATTTATTTAGCATAGGTTTTACCCAAAAATCAGCAGAGGATTTTTTTGGATTATTAAAGAACAACAATATTGACTGCCTGATAGATGTTAGGTTAAACCCAAATGGTCAGTTATCAAGATTTGCCTTTGAAAAAGATTTGCCTTTTTTCTTAGACAAGTTAGCAAATGGTTGCAAATATGCTCATAGAGTGGATTTGGCACCACAAAACGAATTACTGAAAGAAGTAAGAACCAAAGGTTCTGCAATGAGTAAAGACTATAAATTATTTGAAATAGAGTTCAACAAGTATTTAGAAAAAGAATCAAAAATTGACAATTTTGTTGAACAATTCAAAGGCTATAAAAATGTCGCACTTCTTTGTTCAGAACATACAACAGAAAAGTGTCATCGCAGATTAGTAATTGATATGTTACTTAATAAATTCAACAACGATATAAAATTTGGCAAACATTTAAAATGAGAAAAAAAGTATTACTATTAGCAGTCAGTTGTAGAAACGGTGGTCTATGTCCAGGAGGACTTGATTTGGACAATCCGAGTCAATGGATTAGAATTGTTAGAGATGATGGTATCTCAAGTGCTGTACAGGGTCACGAAATTGACTTTGCCAAACCTCTTGATATTATTGAGTTTGATGGAAGACCAATGCCTAAAGGTAAACAACAGGAAAATTGGGTAATTGATAATAATTCTTGCAGAAAAGTTGAAAGTAGAACCGAAGACGTTTTAGAGTGGGCATATCAACAATACGGCTACAAAGGTTTTTGGGGGAATTATAGATCATATTTGAATGAAGCCGAATTTGCTGCTGTAACTGCACCGTCAGAATCAATTATGAAAGTTTCCAATGTACGGATTTATAAAAACGATAATGATAGAGCAAAAATTGATTTTGATTGGTCGGGTGCAAAATTCAGAATTAAGTGGGTTTCAATGACAGACCCAGACTTTTATGATAGGATTCGTGAAGGCGAAGTTACTTTTGACAATGCGTATATAATAACTTCAATACCGAAGGAAATTGACGAATGGGTTAATCCTAAAACAGGCGAAAAACAAGCATACAAATTTGTAAGTAAAATATTCAATATTTAGTGTGAGAAAAACCACAGCACACAACATCGGTTTTGCAAAAGAGCGGGTTAAGTGCAAAATTCAACGACAGTAATTCTTTCACCGCATAAGCCATTTTTATTTCCTTTTTTGTAATTTAGCAAATAGAAAATGGCTTATGCTACGGTAGTGCTAAATTGAACTTTTGTGCTTTCTTTTCCGCTCCTTCGCAAAGCCGTTTCCCGTTGGCAGCAAGTGTAACGGACGACCCGACAACAACAAACAGACGACTAAAAACGATAAAAAAGTAAACCATTTTGACAGGTGACCAAAGACATAGAAACGATATTACAAACGGACAACGAGTAAGCCGACACTCATTGCCGACCCTATGTTTTTTATTTTTTTCCCACCCACATTTTTTAAAAACAATTTTAAGCCAGCCCGCAAGTGGCACATTTGGCTTTGCTCCAACACACAAAGCCAACCCTTCGCAAAGCCAAAAGAGCCACTTTTTTGCCTTCGCACAGACAAAATGTATAAATTTAAAGTGTGAGATTTCTAAACCTAAACAATTAATAGAATTATCAAATTAGTATGAGAAAATTGGAGTTCATTGACTTATTCGCAGGACTTGGCGGTTTTCATCTCGCCTTATCAGACTTAGGACACAAATGTGTTTTTGCGAGTGAACTCAATCAAGAGCTAAGAGAACTTTACGAAAAAAACCACAAGACGAAAATTCAAGGTGACATCAATGAAGTTGATATAAATTCTATTCCAGCACACGACATTTTATGTGCAGGTTTTCCTTGTCAGCCATTTTCAAAAGCAGGTGCACAATTGGGTCTTGACGACCCAAGGAACGGAAACTTGTTTTACCGTATAATGGAAATTCTAAACGAACACGAACCCGAATATGTGTTTTTGGAAAATGTACCAAACTTGAAAGGACACGATGATGGCAACACTTGGAAAGTAATTCATAAAGAACTTTCTAAACTTTATGATGTTCGTGAAGAAATATTATCACCACATCATTTCGGAATACCACAGCACCGTTCACGTATTTACATTGTCGGACGACTTAAGAAAAAGGGCGGTTTAAAAGATTTTCAGTTTCCTAAAAAACAAGAAAATGAAAATGTAAGTATTCACAATATCATCATTACAGATGATACAGACTTTATGACTTTGCGACAAGACACAAAGAATCATTTAGAAGTTTGGCAAGAATTTTTAGACCATTTGCAACCCGAAGAAGTTCCACGTTTTCCAATTTGGGCAATGGAATTTGGAGCAGATTATCCTTTTGAAGGCAAAGCACCAATTAAATTACGAAAAGTAGATTTAGAAGGAAAGAAAGGAACTTTTGGAAAGAAAATAAAAGGTAATTCATTGGATGATATGCTTCAATGTCTGCCAATATACGCACAAGACGGAGTTAAAGGCGATGAAAAAGAATTTCCAGATTGGAAAAAATATTACATAAGAGCAAACAGAGAATTTTACAAGAAGCATAAAAGTTGGTTGAAAGATTGGATTCCGAAAATTCAAGAGTTTGAAAACAGTCACCAAAAATTTGAATGGAATTGTGGCGAAGTTCCTTTGACAATAAATGACAAAATTGTACAGTTCAGACCATCAGGAATACGGGTTAAAATGCCAACCTATTCTCCAGCATTGGTTTTGACAACAACACAAATTCCAATTTTCCCTTGGCTTGGAAGATATATGACAAGAAAAGAAGCTGCAAAGCTTCAATGTATGGAAGAATTAACCGAATTGCCACCAACAATTGCAAAAGCATTTAAAGCTCTTGGTAATGCAGTAAATGTTGGGGTAGTAAAGAAAATAGCTGAAAACTTAATACAATGAGCGTAGAAACAGTTTCAATAAAAATACAAACAGGGGTTTACGGACAATTCCGCAACCTTAATAATAAAGTATGGTTTGCATTAGGCGAGTATGTAGATAATGCTGTTCAAAGTTTTGAGAACAACAAAGAATCTCTCAAAAAAACACAAAATGGAAAATATCAGTTTGAAGTTAGAATTAACATAGATAGAGAAAACGACCAAATCAAAATTTATGATAATGCTGCTGGCATTGACTCCAAGAACTTCCAAAGAGCTTTTGAACCTGCAAACATCCCTATTGACAATAGAGGTTTACACGAATTTGGAATGGGAATGAAAACCGCTTCTATTTGGCTTGCAAACTTTTGGAGTGTTAGAACAGCAGCGTTAAACGAAACTGAAGAACGCTACGTTGAATTTGATTTAGATAAAGTTTTAAAAGAAAAGAGAGAAGTCCTCAAAGTCGAAAACACAAGGAAAGAAAAATCAAAGCATTTTACTGAAATCACACTTTCTAAATTATCTCAAAATGCACCTTCAATAATGCAAATGGACAAAATCAGGAGGCATTTAAGTAGTATTTACCGAAAGTTTATTCGCAATGGAGATTTACAACTTTATATCAACGATATTTTACTTACCTACGAAGAACCAGAAATTTTAAATGCACCATTTTACACAGACCCAAAAGGGAGACCTGTTTTGTGGAAGAAGGAAATCAATTTTTCATCGGGCAAATACACCGTTATTGGATTTATCGGCATTCTAAATACGATGAGTACAAGTGAAGTGAATGGACTTTCACTTTTTAGACGAGGAAGAGTTATTGAAGGTAGCCACGATGAAAAATACAGACCAAAAGCTATTTGCGGTCAAATCGGTTCACCACGTTACAAAAGGGTTTTTGGAGAGTTAGAATTAGAAGGATTTGCGGTAAGTTTCAATAAAGGTAGCTTTCAAGAGCAAGAAGATTTAACCGCTTTAATGGAAGCTTTGCAAGCAGAAATTTCTGCAAAAGATTTTGACTTGTACTCCCAAGCAGAAAAATACATCAAACCTAAAACGCAAGATGACAATGTGAAAGTTGCGAAAAGCATTGTCAGTAATATGAAGAAAGCAACCAAAGTAGAAAATTTAAAAGCTAAGGTTGAAACTTCATTAAAAGAAATAGACAACAAAAGTCTTGCAACTAAAAATGAACAACTTTCTAAGAAAGCAAAGGCGATTGACAGCCACGAAGATTTTATTGAAATAAAAGACGAACAAATTAAGTTGAAATTTGAATTTATTTCCGAGCCGTCAATTACAGACTTGTATACGTTGGAAATGGGGGAAAATGATGAGTTGTTTGATAAAACAGCAACTTTCAAATTAAATCTTGCTCATCAATTCTTCACTCGATTTGAAAAGTTCAAGTCTGATGAAGATTATCAACCCATAATTTCAATTATACGTGCCTTGGTCTTAGCAGAACTTGCAGCTTCATCACAAGGTGCGAAACACGCAGGGTATGTGAGAAATAACTTTAACAACTTTATACGCAATCTGTAACACAATGAGTGAAACGATAAAAATAATTAAGCAAGCGACAACTAATTTTCCAATTGTTCAAGGTGAAAGGACAGTAGATTTAGTAAGTCGTTTTACAAAGTTGGATAATGAAGAACGAGAAAATTTACTGAACGAAACAACCTCGATTCTTTCACAATGTATCAATCCAGTAGAAACAATAGGAAGCACAACGGGAATTACAATTGGTTATGTTCAAAGTGGCAAAACAATGTCTTTTACAACATTGACAGCCTTGGCAATAGACAACGGTTTCAGGATTGTAATCTATTTTGCAGGAATTAAGAACAATCTTTTAGACCAAACTACAACACGTTTAAAGAAAGACCTTTTAACAGATAGCGACAACGCAAGGGTTTTCAAAGTATATAAAAGCCCAACTATTGCAGACGATGTTCATACAAAAATTCAACAAGCATTAAAACTAAATCACAAACCAGCAATTTTAATTACCGTTTTAAAGCATTACAAACACATCAGCGAACTGACCAAAATTTTTAAAAAGGTAGAGGTTAGGGAAGCATTAGGAAACAACGGAGTTTTGATTATAGACGATGAAGCAGACCAAGCAAGTTTGAATACATATGCAAGGAAAAACAGTAAATCCGAAGACTGGGAAGATGATGAATTTAGTTCTACCTATTCAAGTATTTTAGATTTAAGAGCATCCCTTTCTAATCATTCATATATTCAGTACACAGCAACGCCACAAGCACCGTTGCTTATAAATATTATGGATTTGCTTTCGCCTAAATTTCACGTTGTGCTGACACCGGGCAAAGCTTACACAGGCGGTAAAACATTTTTTGAAGATAACACCGACTTAATAATTACAATTCCTGACAATGAAGTTTATCATCATAAGCATAACCAACTATCAGATAGTCCACAAAGTTTAATTGATGCTTTGCAATTGTTTTTAATGGGGGTTGCAATAACTGTTAATATTCAACAGAAAGAAAAATTTCTTTCTATGATGATTCACGCAGATAGAGAACAAGATGCAAGCAAAAAATTCTATGGTTGGATTAAAAACCTTATAGGTATTTGGTCTGAAATTTTGAACTTAAACAGCAATGACCCAAGCAAAATTGAATTAGCGAAAGAGTTTTACAAAAACTACGATGAAGCAGTAAGAAGAATTGAAAATCCGCCAAGCTTCGATGAAGTTATGGAGGAAGTTTTGCAGGTAATTCTTGATACAAACATTGAATTAGTAATCAGTAATAATGCTGCTGGAAAACAGAAAAAGAACAATGAAATAAATTGGGCAAATTATTCTTCACATATTTTGGTCGGTGCTGAAATGTTGAATAGAGGTTACACCGTTGAGGGCTTGGCAGTTTCTTATATGCCACGTTACAGCATTGGAAAATCCAATGCCGACACCATTCAACAACGTTGTAGATTTTTCGGTTACAAACGCAATTATCTTGATTCTTGTCGTGTTTTTATTCCTCTTGATTCAACAATTGAATACAGAGAATATGTAAAGCACGAGGAAATTATGAGAAATATGCTGAAAGCTAATACGCTTGAAAGAGCGGAGCAGTTGCTTATTCTTGACAGTTCAATGAATCCAACAAGAAACAATATCCTTTCAGCCGATGTAGTTTCACATAAATTGAGCGGTTGGCGACAAATGAACGCATTACAACAAATTGAAGAAAACATTTCGTTTGTTTCAAATTTTCTTTCCTCTCAAACATTCACGGACTTTCAGAATTTCGGTACACCCGACAGAAATCATCGTTATGTAAAACTTGAGATTGAAAAAGTAATTGAGTTTTTGAAGGACTTCAAAATAATGAATATGCCTGATGCCTTGCGTAAATCCTCAACTATTCAATATTTACGATACTTAGCTGACAAACAGGAATTAAAACACGCTTACATTTTTGAAATGAGTTATGCTGTTACCAGTGGTCGTGAGAGAAGTTTAGATACAGAAAAAGATGTTTTAAAAATAAGTAACATTTTTTCAGGTCGTTCTACAAGTGGCTCACAGACGTACCCTGGGGACAAGGGAATTCGTTTTGAAGATTCTTTTTGTATTCAAATTCACAAAATCAAATTAAAACATTCATCAATGCAGTGGGGAAATAAAGTCCTTTATACTTTGGGTATTTATTATCCTGAAGATTTTGCTCATTCATTTGTTGGAGTTGGTAAATAAAATGCAGAACGTTTTTAAAATATTCCAAAACTTAAAGAATGAATCGCCAAGAGATGGCGACAGTTTTGCTATTGCAACATTGCCAACAATTAAAAACCATAAACTTGGAATTTCACTTAGCGGACAGCCAATGTTTTTTATAAAATGTAACGAAAGAACAAAGGCAAAATCATTGGATACAAATCTTGAATTTATTTCCGTCCAATTCAATCGTCAATGCCAACTGATAAATAATAAAGGAAAAATTGAAGAAGGCATTTACACAATCATTTCGTTAAAATCTGATTCCGATTATCTGCAAGAATATTTTCTGAAAATTGTTTTTGTACTCGTTAAAAATCTAACGGAAAAGCCACTTTTAAAGGACTTGAAAATTGAAATTGAAAAGTTGATAAACCTTTTCACTAAGTTTTCAAAACCAGCTTTAAAAACAATTCAAGGTCTTTGGGCTGAATTATTGATAATTGAACAATCAAAAAATCCTGATTACCTAATTAAATCGTGGCACAACTCAACTTCTGACAAATACGATTTCAATGACGGAAACGATAAAATTGAAGTAAAAAGCACAACTAAAAGCAGAAGAATGCACAATTTCTCATTAGAGCAACTAATTCCAAATACAAAATCCAAACTTATCATTACTTCAATTTTGACAATTGAAACAGGAACAGGAACAAGCGTTTTTGATTTAGTTCAATTAATAGAATCAAGGATAATAGACCAAAACTTAATTTATCGTATCAACGAAATTGTGGCTTCAACTCTTGGCAAAGACTTTGAAAAATCGTTTGACATTTACTTTGACTATAAATTTTCTGTAGATTCTATTCAGCATTATGAAAGCTTTGATATTCCAACGATAAACATTAGCAGTATTCCATCAAATATCTTGAATGTGCGATTTGATTGCGATTTGACTGATGTAAGAACTGCCAACAAAACAAGAATAAAATCTAAACTTCATAACTCTATGTTTTAAGATATGAGAAAACTATTTGCTAAAGATTTAAAGATAAAATTCATAGAAACTCTTAACGAGTTAGACGAGTTTAGTTATGAAGAGGGAAATCCGTTTTTAATTAAAATCGGAACAGACAAATACTTTGTGTTTCTTAAAAATTTATCACCAGCATATTTTAAAAATTCGCCTGATGTTACAAGAGTTCAACTACCTTACAGCGAGCATTTTTCAAAGATTTTCAAAGCAGATATTCCTTTTATTATCCTTGGCTACGATGTTGATACAGATACGGTAGTTGCTTGGAATCCGACAAAAGTAAAAGAAAGACTAAACGCAAAAAGTAATGTTTCTTTGTATTCCCGTTCTTCATTGCAGGAAAATGTAAAAGATGATGAATTTAGATTTGGTTATTTATCAAACGGAGAAAGAATTATTGTTTTCAAACGTGAGAACTTGACAAACTTTTTTGATATTGTTTTTGACTTATTTAAAGAAAACGCTGAACCTAAAACAACAGAACCAAAACAGCCAGTTACGTTGACTGAAATATCAGACAAAGAGCTATTACAAATCATAAAGCCACTACTAAAGAAAAACAAAGTTTTACAAGCAGTTGAAGAAACATCAAAATATTATGAGAATAAACATAAGAATATGACATTTAGAGATTGGCACAAACTTGTAAGTAACCTTTATAGAAAAATGAACACATAAACCAACACATTTTGCAAGCACATTGCCAAAGCCCCACGAGCCAACGCTCTTTGCCAAAGCTTTGGCAAAGAGCTTGCAAAGCCAACACAAGAAAAATTGTTTTAAAAAAATTTCCCAACCCTTCAAAAAAATTAAAAACGCCACGCACAACCCGACACAGTAAGACTAAAAAGTAAATGACAATGACACTCAAACCCAACACTGACAATGGTTTACAAGCACGGACGACAGAACACCAGCTGCCAATCGAGTAGACTGCCCCACTAGAAACTAGCAGGGAGAGCCTCTCACACCACCG
>CAYVDH010000118.1:0-10983 GCA_964450355.1 uncultured Flavobacteriaceae bacterium | reverse complement strand
TATAAAATAAATAAAAATATAGAAATTCCTCAATTGCATTTTATTTACAATTCATATATTTCAATTGCTGCCGCAAAAGTTAATAAATTTGAAATGGCCCATGAATATTGGAATAAATGTTTGATAAATGCCCATGAAATGAAATCCAAAAGGTTTATACGTGATGCATGGGCATTTGCTATAAAAATTAATGAATTAAAAGGTGATTTTAAGACACTCTCAAAAGCGTATAAAATGCATATTTTATACAAAGATTCTGTAAACCAAGAAATTACTGGTATAATGGCGGAAGAAGCCCAAGTACACTACGAAACAGAAAAAAAGGAATCTCAAATAAAACTGCTTCAATTACAGTCTGATTTAGCTAAAACAAGAACAAGAAATTTACAACTCTCAATCATTGGAATAATTATTCTTTTTATAATTGCCATATTGGGTATATTTTGGTTAAGAAAAAGATATAAAAATCAAAAAAAACAAACACTTTTGGCCCAAAAACAAGCCTATATAGAATTGGTCAATGACCATTTACTTGCCAACATTTTAAATAAAGCTCAAAGTCACACCATTTTAGGTGATCAATTAAAATCTACTGAAGTATTAAGCAAAGTAGCCACTTTTATCAGAAATAGTTTGTTAACAAGAACAACAAAAAACTTCACTTTAAATGATGAAATAAATTTATGTAATCATTATTTTAATACTATTGGCTCAATATATAATATCGATGTGGAATGGATTTTCAATAATGATGAAAACAAATATAATCAAATTGAAGTACCTCCTCATATTTTATTATCTTGTATAGAAAATAGTGTTAAACATGGGTTAAAACCCAATCAACATTTAATGATTAAAATTGACATTTTTTTAACTAAAAACACTTTACAATTTATTGTCATAGACAATGGAAAAGGTATAAATTTTGAAAACAATCTAGACAAAAATCATGGTTTGGGTAGCACCGCTATTCAAACTGCTCTACAAATTTTAAAAGAAGAAACAAGTGTAGAAGGTTCATATCATATTGAAAACATTAAAAAAAATGAATTAATAAAAGGATGTAGAGTTGAACTGGTATTACCTATAAAATCTCATTAAATGAATTTACTAAAGGATAAAATGAAAATTAGAGTTTTAATAGTAGAAGATGACCCTTTGCAACTAAATGCTTTGATTTGCATTTTAGAACTAAATAATGTATTTGTTATTGGGACTTCAAATTCTGTTGACCAAGCAGCTTTAATGATTGAAAAATACAGCCCTGATTTAGTGTTTTTAGACATTGAACTCAATAATGAAACACGTTTTGAAAATGGATTGAATTTGATAACAAAAATATACAAACAAAAGAAACAACCTATCATAGCCATATTTACAAGTTATTTTATAAAATATGCCATTCAATCTGCTGAATTAAAAAATAAATTTTTCAATAAAGAGATTTATTATCTTAACAAACCCTATGAATTAGATAAAATAAAAGAAGTAATAAGTGAAATTAAAATTAAAATAGGATTAAATATTAATGGTTTTTTTAGTTTGAAAACCGAAAAAAAAGAAATTGAACTCATTCCTTATATTAATATTATTGAAATTAGGCGATGGGAAGATAAATATTGTAAAATTATTTATTTAAAAAACAATGAATTATTTGAAGCTGATTTTGCAGGCGAGTTTAGTGAAGTTGTTGAAAAACTTAAATATATTCAAGGATTCGTATTTGCTAGGCAAGCAACACTTATCAATTGTTTCAGAATTGTTAAAATCAATCAAGAAGTAGGAGTTTTAGAAATTGAAATCCCTTATTTAAATAATTCAACTAAGAAAGTTGTTGTCAGCGAGAAATTTATGCCTATTTGGAAACAGTTATTTAATATCAAAAGGGCGTAATATAATGATAAAATAAGGCAAAAAAGACCTGAAAGGATGCATTTCAGGAAAACTTTCTCAAAAAAAAGCATTGTGATGAAAAATTTGTTTCATGAAACAAATAAAATTCACACAATTCGCCTTATTTTCAATCTTATTATTGAACATTTTTTCTTGCAAAAAAGAAGAGCCAACTATTCAACAATCTAAACAGGAAAATCAACAAAGTAATTATAATGCCACTCCAGGAGGAGAAGACGAAGATGACATAGTTGTTGGTGTTAGAGTGAAAAACCAAAATGGTCAAGCTATTCCTAATGTTTTAATTTTGTTAAATGGAACATCAAACGCCTACTCAGGTATTACGAATGCTTTAGGCAACTGTGATTTTAGTTTAAATTTAGGAACTTATCAATATCAACTTTTAATCAATAATATTGTAATTAAAACTGGCGACATTGCCTTTATATCTAATAATCAGCAGATTGAAATAATAATTCCTTAAAAGGTAAAAAAAAAATAAACTACATTTGCAAAATGCAAAATCGAGTTATTTTTTTTCTATTGATTTTATTGTTTGTGGCATGCGAACATTTTATACCAGTAAAAAAAAATGATATAAAATTAACAGATTCTTTGCACGAAATAGCTAAAAACAATTTAGAAAACAATCAAATTGATTCTGCAATTTTTTTATATCAGCAAATTTTATTGTTACAACCATCAGACACAATTGTTTATTATGCCTATCATAATTTAGGTACTGCACACCTTAAAAAAAAGCATTTCGATTCTGCTTTCCATTACTATAAAAAAGCAAATGATCAAGCCATTTTTATAAAAGATTCGCTAAACATAACATTAACCGCTTTAGCCACTGCAATTGCTTTTAAAAAAAATGGAGCTTATGCCAATTCCATTAAATATTTTGATTTTGCAAGAAACTATTTTGAAACCAATTGTCAAGATTGTTCTGAACTGCCACTTGTTTATAATTATTTAGGCAATATTTATAAAGATTTAGACAATTATAAAAGGGCAAAATATTACTTTAATCAATCTTTATATTTGCTAAATAAAAGCACAGATAAAAAACAATTACCTGCTACTTATAATAATTTGGGATTGTTGTTTTATCAATTCAATCAATATGACTCTGCCCTACTATATTTTAATCAATATAAAAAATTTAGTCAAAACAACCATTCAAAACAAGCACGTGCTTTGATGAATTTGGGTAAAACATATACTAAATTAAATCAATTAAAATTAGCTAAAAGCCATATTGACACATCCTTGCTCTTATATAATACATTAAAAGACAGTTTTGGAATATTAGAAAGTAATATCTGTTTAGCTGAATGGAATTTTAACAATAACAACATCAAAGAAACGCAACAATTGATTTCAAGTTTAAAAAAACAAACAAATATCAATTCTTTGCCTTTATCTTTATTAGATTTATTGCCTATTGAAAAAGAATTGTATTTCAAAACAAACGATATCGAATCTTTCAATCAAGTTAACCAACAAATTCAATTACTAACAGATTCCATAAAAGGAGCTCATAAAATGGCAGAAATTTACAATGCAGACTTTGATTATTTGAACACAAAGAATCAAAATTATAGTTCAATAATATCCATTAAAAACACCATCATTGAAAATCATAAAACGTTTATTGGCTTATTGATAGCTTTGGCTATAGGAATTATTTATGTAATAAATAATAAGAGACGAAATGAAAAAGTAAAAAATGAAATTAACAAAGAAGGGTTAGAACAGAAGATTGAAGATGAAAGAAAAAAAAGACTAATTCAGAGTGGGTTAAATATTGGCAAATTCCAACCACAACATGCCTTAGCAGGTGTATTAAACGACATAAATGCTTTAATAGAACACGGTGAGCTTGAAGCAGCAAAGTCAAAAGCAAATGAAGTAGGTGTATTTCTTAGAAAATTAATTTATACCAAAAGTGAAAATAACTATCTTAAAAACGAAATTGAAAATATTCAAACCTTATTAGATTTTGAATCAAAACAAAAGAATTTTGAATACCATTTTAAAGTTGAAGACTCGATATATGCAATTGAAAACAAAGTAGTTTTGCCATCTCTAATACTATATGTGCCATTATACAATGCTATTGAATATGCCATTGGTCATACTAAAAATGGATATATTAACATTGAATTAAATTATATAGATGAACAACTAATACTTAAAATAGAAGACACAGGGAAAAAAAGTTTAGTTGTAGAACATCACATTGAGGATTACAGAGGAATAGGTACAAAATTGATGAATGAGTATTTAGACATTGTAAAACAGCTAACAGGCAGAGAAGGAAGTTTTAAAATCGAGGAAAAATGGCACAATTTCGAGAAAACTGGTAATACAAGTGCGCTTATTATACCAGTAAATTTGCAGTGATGTTAAACAATGCCTATAAATATACCTGCATACTAGCAGAAGATAATAGAATTGAATTCAAAAAATACCATGCTATATTCTCTTCAAACAATAAAATTGTCATTATAAATAATGATCAAATTATAGATTCATCCTCAATTTCAGAAAAATTAATTAACAATCAACCCGATATTTTGATTTTAGATATTGAATTAGAAGATTGTACAGCATTTGATATTATTGACAAATTACCTCAAAAACCAGAAAGAAATTACTACATTATTTTATTAACAGGAACCGAAGACAAATATTTATGGAATTATATAAAAACTGTTAACATTCATTCACCTAACAAAACTATTTTGTTCTTAAATAAAAATGAAATTAATAAATTGACTTTTGATAATACCATAAACACATTGGTTCGAAAAATAGAAAATGACATGTTGCGTATTTGTCATTTAATGACTTTAAAAAACAATGAAACTCAGATAATTAATCATAGATACTCCGATATAATTGCTTTGGAATATCATTCTGATGGTGTGTCAAATTTATATTATTATGATATTCACCATAATATAAACAAGCAAATTTTGTTATATTCACTTGAAAAATTAAAAGAACATCTTTTAAGTAATCAATTTTTTATTCAGGTTTCACTTAAATACATTGTCAATATTCATAAAATCGTCAATATAAAAAGTTATATTGATGAAGATGAAAATGGCAAAAAAGAAAGTAGAAAAACTTATCATATTACTATGTCATTTCATGAGGTTGAAAAAGACAAACCTATCAAAATTACAAGTCATTTTTCAAAAAATTTCATTGCGAAATTGGATAAAAACATAAAATAATTAGTTTTTGCACGGTTTGAAGCTCGATTTGCAGGAGTGGCTGATTTAGGTATTTGATGTAAATTATATTTGAATTATTGTTGAGGGATGAATTTAAAGATACTTTTTTTTACCCCAATTATAATTTGCTTTATTCTTTTTTCTTGTTCAAAACTAAGTAATAAATCAAATATTATTGAATTAATACCTATTGAAACAAAATCGGGGTATCAATATATAGACTGGGAGGGTAAAATTATTATTAACCCACAGTTTGTTGAGGCAAATTTGTTTTACGAAGGATTAGCATTAGTAGCCATTAATAATGAAGAACATGGAAAGCTTTATGGTTTTATTGATAACAAAGGCAAGTATATTATTAATCCTATTTATAAAGAGGCTACCTCATTTTCTGAGGGTATTGCTTGGGTTTGCTCACCTACAGGTTACCCAGAAGCTATAAACACCAAAGGTGAAGTGCAATTTGGAATGAAAGAAGCTGAAAGGGTTACAAATTTTTATGAAAATTTAGCCGCTTATAGTATTGTAGATGAAAATCAAAAAACTAAATGGGGTTTTATAGATAAGAAAGGCAACAAAGTAATTAATCCCCAATTTGCAGAGGTTGGTTTTTTTAAAAATGGCTTTTGTAATATTAAAAATGAAGAAGACAAATGGGGTTATATTGATGCAAAAGGCAATATAGTTATTAATCATCAGTTTTCGCATAGTTATCCTTTTAATAATGGCGAGGCAATAGTAGAATTAGATGGTAAAAAAGGGGCTATTGATAGCAAAGGTAAGTTTATTATTAATCCACAATTTGATGATATGAATTATGATGAAAACAACTTTATTATTAGGCTAAACGGCAAATATGGTTGGTGCGATAAAGATGGTAAAATAACCATTAATCCACAATTTGACCAAGCACTGCCATTTAATAATAATGATTTGGCACCAGTGAAATCGGGCGAAAATTATGGTTATATTAATAAAGAAGGTCGTTTTGAAATAAATCCACAATTTTCTGAGGCGCAATCTTTTATTGGCAATAAAGCCATTGTTAAAAGTGCCAGTAAAATTGGAATTATAGACCAAAATGGTAAATATATTGTAAATCCACAATTTGATAATTTTGGCTATGATTACCATGAACAATGCAATAATTTAACGCCTTACAGAATTTCAATTAGTACAAATTATTTTGATATAGAAGGTGAGGTAAATAAAGTTGTTCAATTAGTTAAAAATGTAATAACTAAAAAACAATTAGAAATACCATTTCAAGAATCGCTTGATATGTTTGGTTTAACATTTAAAGAAATTAGTAACAATTCAATCAATACAATTTATTTTGAATCTGATAGAAATAAGAAATTTGAAATTGATGTTGTTGGGTATTATTATGATTTTGGTTCAGATCCAATGACTGGAGGAGTTATATCTAGATACAATCCTAATAAACAACCTGAAGGATACGCTTTTGCACTAACAATTAATGGTATTGATTTTAATCAAAAAAATCAAGACATAAATACTAAATTAAAAACTGCTTTTCCTGATTATAAAATTGAAAAAGAAGATATAAATGGAACAATTTTTTCAAAGGAAAATTATTTAATTTCATTTAGCCATAATAAAGTTAATCGCTTAATAATGAATATTTTTAATACAAACAATGGTAATATGCACATGTGTTTAGTCTATAAAGATTGTAATTAATAAAATATAAATATGAAAAAAATAACTTTAATCGCAATAGCAGTATTATTATTTTCAGGTTGCATAAAAGAAGAACAAGAAAAACAAAGAGAACAATTCAGTTTTGGTTTAAATTTTAACCCAAGCGAGTATAATAATTGGAGTTTTGGAACACCAAGTTTCAGTGGGACTCTACCCAGTAGTTTTGATTTAAGTTCGCAAATGCCTCCAATTGGTAGCCAAGGTACACAAGGTTCGTGTGTTAGTTGGGCAATGGCTTATTGTGTTAAAAGTTTTCAAGAAAAAAAAGACTTTGAAAAACAAGGGTATGATAATTCTATAATTTTTAGCCCTTCTTACTTACACAACCAAATTACCAATAAAAATACTTGTTTTGGGGCACACTTTGGCGATGCATTAGATATTTTGAAAAATCAAGGTGTATGTAGAATAAATGAAATGGAATATAATGAAAATTCTTGCAGTGTTGATCCTAATACAAGCCAAAGAGATAGCGCTAGTAATTTTAAAATTAAAGATTTTGAAAGAGTAGATGTTGCTAAACAAAGTGATATAAAAAAATATTTAGTTGATGAAATACCTGTTATATTTGGTGTTGCTGTTGATGAAAACTTTGAAATAGCAGCAAAAAATAATGGCAATGAATTTATTTGGAGAGCAAATAACACAGTAGAAAAAGGCGGACATGCCATGGTTATTGTTGGATATGATGACAATTTACGAGCCTATAAAGTTCAGAATTCTTGGGGCACAAGGTGGGGCAATAATGGATATTGTTGGATAGATTACACTTGGTTTGCACAAAAAGCAGCCGTTGCGTTTATAATGATTGATGAAGTATCAAACAAGAACAACAATTCTGGCGGAGGCGGAAATGGTGCCAAAATTAGAGTTACTAGTACCAATCCTTCAAACACAAAAATTGGTCAGAGTAATAATGGTACAATAACCATCCATAATGATGGAGATAAAGATTTAACATTTGATGCCATCAGCTTTACAGGCAATACAGAATTTGAAATTATTGGGAATGTAAGTTATAACCCTATTTTACCTAACAATTATAGAACATTTACATATAAATTTACTCCTAAAGAAATTAAAACATACAATATTGCTGCTGTTGTAGTAGGTCATAACGCAAGCTCAGGCACTAACTCAACTAATATAATTGCCGTTGGCGAAGGTAATTCCATAGGCAACATTTATCCCTCACCTTCTTTAAATACATGGATGGGTTGTAATTGGTCTCAATCATTTCACAATGGATTTTATGAATCTCATCAATTTGGAAATTATAATTACTTTGGAGTTATAACTAACGAATTTAAAATACGCATAACATCAATAAATAAAAGTAATGGTGAAATTAGATGTGAAATTTCTGAGTGCGGAACTGGAAACTTGCTAGCATATAATAATGCAACTGTAAAAATTGGGTGGGTGGAAAGTTCAAACGGAGCTAACAAGATGAATAATGCAATTGGAACAGGTGCAATATCATCAGGTCAAAATATTAGTATAACAGCTCAATATCCATTTGTTAACTCATCATCAGGTGATATTCGAATTTTTTGCTGGATAAAGATGCCAAATGAGGATATGTATTGTACAGGTGAATATAATTTAGTTTGGTAAAATAAAATGAAAAAAATATCAGTAACCCTTTTAATTTTAATTTGTGTGTTTTCAATAAATGCACAAACAAAAGTAAGTCCAGAACCTCCAATTGCATTAACAAACGAAAGTATTATTACCTTGGTAAAAAATGGTTTAAATGATAAAATAATCATTGGAAGTATTGAATCTAATTCTTGCAATTTTGATGTCAGTGCCGATGGTTTAATTAAATTAAGTTTAGCTAATGTATCAAATAATGTTATTGAAGCAATGGTAGATAAGACTAAAAAATTACAGATAGAAGCTTCTGATACATTTATTAAAGTTACTTTTATTGTTGTTGGAACAATCAATGGAAATTTAAAGTTACAAATTGGAGAGGAGATAACTTACGCGAACCCCAAGTTAGAAAATGGAATTTGGAAGACAGAGGTTTATTTAAAAAAGGGCCAGAAATTTCAATTTGAAGTAGTTGACAATACAGACTCCTATTGGGCTCAGAAAAACAATATACAAATTTCTTACACAGCCTCTTTATCAATTAGTGGAATAGAAAAAAAGAAAGTAAATGGCAGTGGAACTGGTTCAAAAATAATTATAGAAGGAGAAGTAGGTAAAGATATATGAAAACAATAATATCAATATTAAGACCCATTATTTCAGTCAATTATTTATTAATTATTGGCTGCTTTTCTCTTACTTTTTTCGATTTCAAATGTAATGACCAAAAAATAGCATCTAGCAAGGGGATAGATTATGTTATTAATAAAGAACTTTTCAATAATGCTCCTCAAGAGAGGAAAGATGATGGTTATGGTCACTATGCAGAAGGTGGTAATAAAGTTTATGCTGGTTATAATATTTGGGCAATAACAGCCTTATCTTTTGCTCTTCTTGGCTTTTTTTATATACTATACTTCTATTATTCAATTGTTAATATTTTTGTAGGTATAGTTGGTTTTTTTAGTATAATTGGTTTATATTATGATATTTCTAATAAAATCAATGAAAATGAGAATTTCAAAGTTTTAAATATTGAACTTGGTTTGGGATATATTTTATCTCTAATTGGCTTTATTTTAGCAATTATATTAACAACAATTTTATACAGAGTATTAAAAAATGAAAAAACATAAAATCATATTCAGTTTATTTACTCTAACTTTTTTGTTAATGACTACATCTATCTTATTTGGACAAACAGAGTTTTGGAAACCAGTTGGTAAAACTGATAGATTAGGAGACGTTATTGATGGTGATTTAGTTCAAGCTGAATTTAACAACAAAGGAGAATTTGTTGTTTTATCGAAAATTTTAGCAATAAAAGACACAAATGGACAATGGTTAAAAATAGGATTGACAAGAGATTCATTTCTAAATAGTTTAGTTGATTATCCATTTAATAAATTTAAAATAGATAAACAAAACAACATTTATTGTTTTGGGTATTTACATTCTATAGATTCATTTGGAGTAATAGCTAGGTACAACGGTTCAAAATGGAATATTTTAAAACCCTTGAACTTAAAAAACGCATTTATTGATGAAGCTTACTTTGAAGATTCATCAGATTTTATTTTTGGAATTAGACAATGGGATAGTAATTCAAACTTATATCATTATAAAAACAATACTGTTACACAAGTAGACAATTTAAACTCCATAACAAGTAAAAGAGAGGATGTAAATAAATTTATTAAAACTAGCACTGGAGATATTTATGCTGCTATTAATTACAATTGTTGTCTTGTTAAATATTGTATGTACAAGAATGGCGTTTGGGCTAATTTAGAACCTCCATTTTATTCCTACAATTTGCGAGATATGGTGTTTCATGACAATAAATTATTTGTTGGAATCACTCAGGGTTTAATCGATTTCAGATATGAGTTATGGGTTTATGATGGTAACAGTTGGCAATTAAGTAAGTCAGGTATTGACATGACAAACAAAGGTAACATTTTTGACTACCCCTCTGATAGCTCTTATTTTAAAGTCAATAAATTTATAGTAGATAATAACGAATTATATGTCATTGGTGATTTTAAACTTAAAAATGATTCACTTAAAAATTTAGTCAATTTTGTTCATACCAAGGGCAACAAATTAGATAAAACAGAATACACAGTTTTAGGTGAATTTATTAATATATTTGATAATGTATGGAAACCTAGTATTTTAGTAAATATAAGCGAATCGGAAAAACACTATATTACAATAGCTCCCAATTCTAAAAAATATAATTTTAATATACAAGTTCAAAACGCTATAGAACGAATAGAATTTACTACAAATTGTCAAACACTATACAGAGATGGCTTTTTTGATGAATGGAAAGAATTAAATCCAAATGAAAAAGCAAATGTTAGGTCAGAATCTTACTTAGAAATTAAGAACAATACAAATTTATAAGCAACAGTTACAATGCAAAGAGTTAAAAAATAAACTTAAAATATATACGAAAATGGACTTATTAAATAATGAAAAAATAACTTTTAATTTAGAAAACGAAAAA